>JAYTDP010000026.1:0-6999 GCA_043735865.1 Bdellovibrionales bacterium | reverse complement strand
TCAAATTCAACGAAGTTTTTTTTGAGTTTCTTTGTGCCCGTGCCACGCCTGAACGATTTAGCCAAACCGAACTCCGTTTGGAAAATATACCTCGAAGCGAACGGCGAAAGATATCCCGGCAAGGCTGAGAAAATTAAGCGCCCATTAGAGGCGATCATCGCAACCTACCCGACTCATACCCGCTGGGGCCAGCCTTACGAAATCACCTTCCCGGTTCCGCTCAGCATGGTCGAAAGTCATCCGGTGAAATTTATCGTGACCGGCGGAGTCGCCAGTTCAGTCCTACAATTTGACGCCGTTGAAAGTAAGTGATGGGTCCATATCAAGGTGTACTGCCAACACCAAACGCGGCAGTCGAAGTAAATAAACAGGTTAAAGGACTTATGTTCACGGCGATAGCGATCGGTGTGTCGGGTGTTTTTTCGAGTGCTATTTTGTATTTCGTATTGAGTCAGGTCGAAACTTTAGATCAACGAGCTCTTATTCCCATTGCAGTAATTGATGCTCTGATCATGATTGGGCTCGCATTTCTTTTTCAAAAGAAAAGTAAAAAGCTTTCGGCGGTAAATGAGAAAGTTGCCGGCAAAGAAGTTTTGTTTTTTCCGACACACGCGGAGTTCGCCGCCACTTTATTTTCGCATCCCGACCCGCGACCGGCTATGGCGAGCGATCATCCTTATTTGAAAATTCAGTATCGTGATATTCAGTCGGTGCGAATGCTGGCGTCAGCGAAAGCCACGGGGGCGATCGAGATTTTAATGATGAACGATAATCGCATTACTCTCAGCCGCGCGGCATTTGCCGAAGCCGAGCAGAAGTTCTTTTCGGCACTACACACTCACAAAGTTTCGGTCCCGAGCTTAAGCTAGCCGGGTGCAGTACTCTACAATCCGTACTCGCTGGCGATTGCGGCTATTGAACGGGCCTCGCGCATTTCGACCTTTCCCGCCACCGGGAAGAGAGTTGCGAGCATGACTTTTTTGGCCGTAGCACTTGCCGATTTTATTTCTAGCATTTTAAGCAGTGGATACGCATACAGCTCGAGTTGTCGAAACGCTTTTTCGACGTATCGAGGATCACCCGATTTGTAATCGACAACCCACAATGTGCCGTCGTCCATTCCCCAGAGATCAATTTGTCCCTCCAGGATTCCCCGCCGTGTTTTGACCTGAAAGCCCCACTCGACTTCGCCATTCTGAAGAAGCGTCTTCATATTTGGAGATTTTAAATCAAGAACATATTTCATCGCCCGCACGAATGCGGCTTTATCGTCGACTTGTTCAGCTTCGGTCAAATAGTCGAATTCGGGATGATATTTTATTTTTTCTAAAGCTGCGTGTAACCGCACTCCAAAATACGGCATGCGCACTTGGGCTTCGGGCGATCGGCGTTTTGAAAACTGGTCAGTTGCGGGCGCGGCCGTAGCCCCGACAGCACTTTTCTGATTTTCTTCGATAAGCGACAGCAAACCGCTCACCGAAATTCGGCCTGAAGCCGCCGAAACTGAAATGTCCCGGTAAACCGGCCGGACTTGCGCGAGATGAAAAGGCTTCGGCTTCAAAGGTTCCGCTGTAAACGGTCCTTTCAGGACGGCATATTTATATTCTTTCGAATGTTTCGCTTCGAATTCGCCCGCCGCATGCGCGGGTGGCAAATAACTCGCCCACGATTCGTCTTCGATATCGCCTTTCCAGGTGATCATACATTTTTCAACCGCGCGCGTGATGGCGACGTAATAAAGGCGTTTGTGTTCTTCGACTTCTCTCAATGAAAAATGCTCGAGAAAGTCGAGTGACGGCAAAGACATCGATTTCGAATCATTGTCTTCGGTCACCATGCTAACGCCGTACTTTTGGTTGTCTTCGTCAAAAATGACGAGCGGGGCTTTCCCGCGGCGAGTGAGACGGGTTTTCGGGGCACCATTCGCGTTTGGTAAGATCACTTTTTTAAATTTGAGACCCTTCGCCTTATGAACGGTCATTAAATTGACCCGATTGGGTTCGATGATTGCAGCCGCCTCACCCTCCCCCTCATCGTCGTCTACATAGCCATTGTCGGCGCGATCTAAAAACTGAACATAATTAAAACCGGGGCGCCTTTGAGCATCAGCAACGAGACTCACGAGCTTCCAAATATTTGATTCGCGACGGCCCGTTCCATCGAAGAAACAAGAATAATCAAGAGTGCCTGAGGATCTTAAAAGTGAGGCCCATGTCTCGAATACTCCTTTTGTCTGGCAATCGGCGAGTGCCGTTCGAAGGCGCACCACTGAAGGATGGCCAGAGGCCCCAAGCGCATCATCAGAAACCAGGTCGTCCCAATTCATTTCGCGTTTGGTGCTTAACCACTTCGACAAATCTGTGTCGGAGACCTTAAACCACGGACTTCTGAGTAACAGCACTAGATTTTCTAAATCGTACGGGAGAACCAAAAATCTTAACAGGGCGAGAGCATCAAGCACTTCCCGGCTTTGAAAAAATCCTGATGCCGAGTGAACCTGGCAAAGTATGCCCTGTCCTTCTAGAAATTTCGCAATATCGAAATTTTCTCTATTTTGGCGAGTCAAGATTGCGAAGTCGTCAAAGCGCGCGCCCTTTTTGATTTCATCTAAAATGAAAGAGGCAATCGGTGCGTACTCGTGCTCTGCCTCACTTTCGACCGGAGCAATAATCGCGACGGCGTCAGCGCCGGCAGACGATTTCCCCTCGGGAGGAATCATTGCCGCAAACCCCTCACCCATTCTCGCCGCTTGATGGTTTATGAAATTTAAATACTCAGGCGTCGAGCGATAGTTTGTTGCCAATTCTTCGAGATGGCCTTTACTGTCGCGAATTTCTTTTTCTTTTTGAAAAAAGACTTCGGACCTTGCTCCACGAAACAGATAAATACTTTGCTGTGGGTCCCCGACAAAATATTGAGGAGTATTATGTAACAATTCATTTAATATTCGAACTTGAAGCGGGCTTGTATCTTGGTATTCGTCGGTCAGAGCGTAATCCCAATCGACGGCAAAATTTCGGGCGAGTTCGGGGTCGCGATTCAGCAATTCGAGTACGACATTTTCTAAATCCGACATTTCGAATATATTTTTACGGCGCTTTTGTTCTTTTAGTTTTTGCGAAAACAAAATCGAGAACTCTTCGATAAGTTCGTGAAGCCGCGCAACTTCAGCAAATGAATCGGTGGAGTAAGTGCCGGACTCGCACATTTTGTCGAGTTTCTTTGACCACTTCGCCAATTCTTCTTTTAACTGCTCCGGGAACGGCTCTTTCAATGAAGAGAAACTCGGTTTACGCCCCAGCGACTTTAAAGATTCGTTAAAGTGGGTAAACGAAAAATCAATATCGTTATTTGAGGCCATCCGAATAATATTGAGCGCATTCTCGGCATACTGAATCCATTTGTCGTTCGAGGACTCCTGCGCGATCGCCGTCAGCAAGTCGCGACCGTCTTTTAACACCTTCGATTTACGTTTGATGAAGGCATTGCGAAGATCTTGTTCTGAAAACGGCGCTATGTCGGGCCCGTTTTGCTGACGATGAAAATCGATATGCGACAAAACTTCAATAAGCTCGGTAGAACTGAAGTATTCGAGAAGCTCCATCCCGCTTTCGTCACTCGAAAGAGTATCGCGAAAGACCGTGCGCTTGATTTGGCGTGCCTGTCCATCATCAATAAGCTGAAATCCCGGATCAAGTTCGAAAAGCGGACCATACCTCTTAAGGAAGAGCGCCAAGACTCCATGAATTGTCGAGACATGAAGAAACGAGGGCGACGACACAAATTGTAGTATGTGAGGCTTGTGGCTTTCGCAAGCGAGTTTAACGAGGCGTTCTTTTAATTCTTGGGTCGCCTTTCGCGTGAAGGTTGTGACCAGAACGCGAGGGAGTCGCTGATTTTCAGCAAAGAATTTCTCCGCCACGTCGATCACACGACGAGACAGCTGAGTCGTTTTACCGGCGCCAGCGCCTGCACGTACCATTCGATTCGTCAGCAGCTCAGCTAATTCAAGTGACGTGCTCGGCATGTCTTTCTCCATCGGCAATTCGCACAATCTTTTATAGGGTCGCGCGGATTTGGTTGGAACTCGCCCTTTTCCATCCGCTCAATTACATTTGCAATCACATCGATCATTTCGATCAGCAGGCGATCCTTTTCTTCAACTGACATTTTATTTCGTGAAGTACTGGCTGTGTTCAATAGTCCGTCGCCTTTACCGTCGATTCGAAAGCCGGTTTCGCGCCCCATATCTTTCAAAATATAATAGAATGCCCCGACAAGTTCGCCAGCCGGCAATGTCGTGAATCCCTTCTCGACGAGGTGGCCATAGAGGGCCATCTGCAATGCGCCTTTTTTAATCCAGCTCGAAGCGTGAGTCCGGTCGCCTTTCGTGCTTTTGTAATCAAGTACAATATAAGGTTCGCCGCCGTTTGCGGCGTCAACCCTGTCGATTTGCCCGCGCACCACGTAGGTTGCTTCTTTCGCATCGATAAATTTCTTGGCGATAGGATCAAACCCAACTTCAAACTTTAATTCTCGCGCAACCGTATCGGTGGCCGGATAATTTCGGCGCCAATCTTGCTCGAAATTCAAAAAGCGTTGAGCTACGCGAACGTATTTGAGTCTAAGTGAAGGCCAGAGACGATCATCGGCGACAAAAACATTTTGCTTCGATTTAATTTCGTCGATCAGTATACAAAGCTCCTCTTCACTCCAGTCGTAACGAATGGGCGGCGCCAAAAGCTTCTCGAGAAGCGCATGTTCGAGGCGTCCCTTCGACATGTGGTCAACGTCGAAATCCACGTCGGCAAAATCGACAAGTCCCCATACTTTTTCAGCAACGAAAATAAATGGACAAACCAAATAGCGCTCTAATTGCGATGCCGACAACGTGGGGCGCTTTGATAGCTCAGTGGGCGGAATTGCTTTAATCCCTTGTTCGACTTGGATCGCCTGAAAGAGAATTTCGCTTTCATCTTGGCTGCGAGAATGAAATCGAGAGAGATCGCGTATCTCTAATTTCTGAATGTCATCCCACCGCGTGGCCTCGGGTGATTCGTAACGTTCGACGTCGCATCCCGCACCGAGCGCACTTTCAAGCCAGAACAGCGCTGGCGCCTGCGAATCGCCGGAAAAATCGCTACCAGAAAAAGAAAGGCATGTTTCGCGCTCGTTGACGTCACGCTTTGAACTCAGCCAATCGGCGGAAAATTCGGCCTCGGACTTATCGGTGTGCTCGAGGTATAAGCCTAAATCCTGGCCGATCGAAAACAAATCGCTCGTCGCCAATGTGACTTGAGTGCTCGACTTAACGGCTTTGTCGCTCAAGCCGATGATGAAAATACGATCCCACTTTTCAAAGAACCCGGCGCCGAAGTTGACGAAGTGAACTCCTCCCTCATCGCGAGGCTGGATGCGAATTTCTAATTTCGCGCACAGCTTTTGCAGATAACCGAGCCAGCTCTCCAATTTCATTTTAAGAGCGCGAGGCGCTTCATTTAAGAGGCCGGAAAATATTTTTTCGATGCGATCATATTCGGCTTCAGCATCCCAACGCTGGAGCGACCAAGAAACGAATTGATCCCGCGACATGAGTGTCGAGGATTTGGCCTCGAGAGAAAAAAGTTTTGCAATGTCTTGATCGCGCCTTAAATCTTCAATTTCAAAAATTGTATGAAAGAGGGCGCGGAACTGCGCAAATGGCATGCGGGCATTCTTTTTATTTGAATAAAGATACGCCTGCACATCTGAAGCCTCAAAATCCTGGGCATCGACTTTGAGCCGAGCCAGCCAGCCGGCCACATCCTTAAAGGTTTGCGCCTGCGCGACTTTGTCTTTTTTAACTGGAATTCCCTCAACCGAGAAATACGCCGATAGCGCCGGCCAATACTCTTCAATGTTTGGTGCGACGATGGCTATTTTTTGCGGTTCGATTCCGCCGTCGAGCCATTTACGAACTTGCGCGGTGACACCTCTGACCTCCGCCATAGGCGTCGTCCAGCGCAAAGTTTTTAATTTTCGAGCGTCGTATTCTCGCACCGGCTCGTGACTGACAGCTTCGCCCACCAAAACAGAATATGGCCAAAGCACTTTCGGATGCCGCGCACGCCAGACTTTATCCGGAACGATTACGTGCACATCATTATTCTTGGCGAGAATGCGAATCAGTTCGACTTCGATCCCGCTCAACTGAGCTTCTAAATCGAAAATAAAAGTACGCTCTTCGAATTTCAACTCGTCTGAATGATTTTGAAGCAAAAGGGCCGGCACCCAAGTTGACGGTGCAATCTTTAATTTTAAAAAATGCTCCCACGCTTCTTTGGCGAGAAAAAACCAACGGCCGAAACGAATAAGCGCGTTATTGTTGGCGCCGAGCCACTCGCGAAATTGCTGCGTCAAAGTATCGTTCAAAAAAATCGGCAGAAACTGCTGCAGATATTGGCCGAGAGTCTTTGCGGCCCCTGGTCCGCTCGCCCATGCAATATCGCGAGTCAAGATCCAATCTTGAAGCAATGTTTCGAATAGACTTGAAGAGACAAGCGACCAATCTGGATTAACACGCACCAACAGTTTATGCCAAACTTCACTGGCGCGTAGAACCGCATCCTCAGGCAAGAAATCGGATTTTTCGAAAAGTAAATTTTGAATGTCAGTTTTTGTTTCAAGATCAGAGACAACCCACGTGGATTTTAATATATCCATTTCGCGAATAGCCGAGCGCCGGTCAAATTGGGGATTTGAATTTACGAACTGGAGCATACCAACGCCGTTTTTAACGGCGTTGTTTTAGTTTTCTTCCCCAAGACGGTGTTCGCGACCCGCCTTTGCCGCCCGAGCCGCTGCTGCTCGCTGCTGCATTTTTTGCGCTCGTCGAACCGCTGGCACCTAAACCGAAATCCAGACCTAAAACGATCGACGCCTGAATCATATAGCGTCGACTTTCAAGCTGACCCGGGTATCCACCGACTTCTTCGCCCCATGAGGCGGCATCGATATGTA
>JAYTDP010000025.1:0-8765 GCA_043735865.1 Bdellovibrionales bacterium | reverse complement strand
TAAACAAGAGGGTATGGGGGGCGGAGATATCAAGCTTCTCGCGTGGATCGGCGCCGTACTCGGCTGGCAGGCGGTCCCATTCGTCATATTATGCGCGAGCTTAATTGGGACCATAGTCGGGCTTATCGTCATGTCCAGGACTAAGGGCGGTATGCAAACGGCGATACCTTTCGGTCCATACCTAGCCTTGGGTGCACTCGTGTTTCTCTTCGGCGGTCACGACATTGCCCAGGCTTACATCCAGCTCTTCATCCCATCTCTCTAGAGATGGGAGATTTGACTTTTTTAACATGCCCCGATCTAATCTTAAGTAGGTACGAGTAGTTAGACTTTCGTGCCCCGTTCTTTGCATTTAAAAGTTCATCAGGACGAACATCTCATTTATGGGGGCATCAGGAAGATGCTGTTTTTTGGTAAGAAAAAAATCGTCGGCATAGATGTCGGCACAAGTACGATTAAACTCGCCGAACTCGATGTTGGGCGCGGTTCGTCTTCGCTCGTTTCGTTCGCGATCACTCCTACGCCTGCGCAGTCTTTCTCGAGCGGAGATATTTTAAATCCGAGTTCGATTGGTGAGGCCGTTCGTCAACTCATGAATCAAGTGAAGTCAAAACGTACGATGGCCGGCTGCGGTCTGGGCGGGTCGAGCGTCATCGTCAAAAGAATCTCCGTGCCAAAAATGGATGAAAGTTTAATCGCGGAGCAAATCCGCTGGGAAGCCGAACAGTACGTTCCGTACGATATAAATGAAGTCAATTTAGGTTACGAAATTATTCGCAAAGCCGCGACCTCAACCGAAAGCATCGATCTCCTTTTGATCGCCGCAGTTCAGGCGCACGTTTATAAGTATGCCGAGGCACTTCAGGTCGCCGGCCTGTCGTGTGACGTAGTTGACGTAAACGGATTCGCTCTGGCGAATTGTTTCAAAAAGAATTATGGCAATATGGAAGGGCAAACTGTTGCGCTTCTCAATGTGGGTGCGTCCGGCACGAACATGGTTATCATTGAAAATACCGAAATTGTTTTCTCGCGCGATATCGCGGTTGGCGGAATGACTTACAGTCATGACCTTCAAAAAGGCTTAAACGTCTCGCTCGAGGAAGCCGAAGCCATCAAGCTCAGTGTTTCAAACGGTCAGGCGGCACCTCAAGAAGCACATGGTCTTGTAGAGTCGACTCACGAATCGGTTGTCGAAGAAATTAAGGGCAGTTTCGATTTCTTCCTGAACTCAGCGCGCTCGCAAAATATCAATCGCTGTTTTGTTACGGGTGGCGGCTCAAAAACCAAAGGTCTTCTTGAGCGTCTTGCGAAGGTGGCGCCGTGCGAACGCTTCGATCCGTTTTTTAATATCAAATATAATCCGAAGGCCTTTTCGCAGGATTACATCGAGCAAATCCGAGAGTTTTGTGCCGTAGTGCTCGGTCTCGCGCTTCGCGATCCGGGTGACGTATGATTAAGGTGAACTTATTAAAAAACCGCGGGACGGTCACCGAGTCAGGAACGCAATTCGACTTCAATGCCCCTCTTGAATTTCAAGCCGAAAAAGGCGGGGCGCCAAGTCCCGCGGAAACGCTGGTCAAGGTTGTCGTTATTTTTTTATTTCCACTTTTGTTGTGGGGATATGAAAGTTACAACGTCGGCCAACTGACAACCCAATATCAAGGTGTGCAGAGTCGCCTCCAAGAGCTTCAGGCGGAAGTCGACAAAAATCAGCCGATTATTGAAAAGGCGACTAAGATGCAGACGGAGATCAAAGAACTTGAAGATCGCATCTCCATTATTAAAAATTTGTCGAAAATACGCCTGCGTGAAATTAAAGCGATCGATTTTCTGCAAAATGTAATGCCGGAGAAAGTCTGGTTTCAAGAACTTGAATTTAAAGAAAATACTTTCCGGGTGATTGGCTTTGCAGTGACAAGCGACAGCCTAAATAAATTTATCGAGGCGATCGACGGAAAGTCTTATTTCCGAAACGTCATTTTAATGCAGTCGTCGGATCAAAAAACGAAGACCGGGACTATCAAAGGTTTTGTAATCGGCAGCAACTTGATGGATTCAGACTGATGGAACAACAATTACAGAATCTTACAATGGGCAAAGCGATAGTGGCCGGAGTGGTCCTAACGGTGCTTTACTTTTTCATCATGTATAATGATGGCTCTGCCATTCAGCAGAAGATTGCCGGCTCCAATACGGAAATTCAAACCAAAGAAGCCGAATTGGAAAAGATCAAAAAAGCTGTTTCCGATGCGGAACGATACCAAAATACCAAGCGCGCGCTGGGCGCTGAGTTGGATTCGGTTCTAAAAGCGATTCCGGCTCAGCTGACATCCCAAGACTTGATGAAAATCGTGTCTACGGAAGCGAAAGCAATGGGCATCAATTTGAATATTAATCCAAGTCAATATTCAGGACAGGCTTCGCCCGACGATAAATCAGTATTTTTCGAGCCAGTGGTAGTGAGTCTTTCGCTCGAGGGAACCTACAACCAATTAATGAGCTTTTTATCAGCCATTACAAAAGTCGACAAAATCATCACGCTTTCTAGTCTTAATTTAGTGAATGCCGCCGCAAACCGCGCTCCCGAAGATAATGGCCCGGTGAATTTAAAATTAACCGCCGAGATGCGCGCCTATCGATATCTGCCACAGTCTATTCCAAAGGGGGCGAATTGAAAATCCGCGCTCTTTCTGCTGCCGTCTATCTAATGGGAGGGTTACTTAGCCTAACTCTAGCCGTTGCATTCGCGTCTTGGATCCTCCGTCCCTCGTTGGCACAAGACGCGGTAGCCACTGAGGTTTCGTCACCCGCGCAAGTCGATGCATCTGCTCCCCCGCAAACCGAAGCGCCAAAGCCGCCCGAACCAAATGTGATTCCTCCAGCTAGTGCGCAAACAGAAGTCGTTCCCCCCCCGCCGCCGCCCGAAGTAAGTGCGACAATTCCCCCTCCATCGCCGTCACTTCCGCCCGAGCCGGTCAATGGCAGCCCCGTCATTCCGCCGGCGGCGGCAGCTTCAAAGGGTCAAACCTTGAATCTTCCCGCAAGAGATTTTCTTGAGCCTTATATCTTTGATGCCCGTGAAGGCCGCCGAAATCCCTTCCGTCCGCTTTCTTTGCAAGGCGAAGA
The DNA here is from genome assembly GCA_043735865.1 of Bdellovibrionales bacterium. GTDB lineage: Bacteria > Bdellovibrionota > Bdellovibrionia > Bdellovibrionales > UBA1609 > CAYHVK01. The sequence goes on along the minus strand of JAYTDP010000025.1, from coordinate 5,639 downwards.
CGACGGTTCGATGGCATTGGGCCCCGCAACTCCACTCGAAAGATTCGAAGTGGACGAGTTAAAACTTCTCGCGATCATGTGGGATGTGAAAAGTCCTCGAGCTATGGTGATGGATCCGAACAAAGAGATTCATATCGTCGGTAAAGACGATCGAATCGGACGAAGAAAAGGTTATATAGCGACGATCCGCGAAGGCGAAATCGTTATTGTTGAAACAAGTGAGTTTAATGGTGAAGCAGTTTATTCGACGCGAATAATGCAAATCACAAAATAGCAGCTTAGAGGAGTCAAGGATGGCCCGCTTACTAATTTATTTCACGTTATGTCTTTCAATGACATTACATTTGGGTTGTTCATCAGCCAGCTCTGACGGAGACGATGAAATCGCCAACTCCACGGACGGTATGGAAGACGAAGGCGGGCAAAGCGCCGCCGAAAATTCAACTGACGAAGAGGACATTGCCGAAGAAGTCGGAGATGAGCCTGCAAATAAAAAAGAAGCTGTGAAAAAAGATGAAGGTGAAGACTTTGAAGATGAATTCGTCGAGGACAAGCCAGCTCCAAAAGAAGAAAAGATCAAAGAGGAAGATTTAGCTGAAGCCGAAGAGCCGCCGCCGAAAGCCGAGAAGGCACCGCCGCCACCGGTACGCGACGAGTCTGTAGGATTGAGTGAAGAGAGCGGACCTCCTATGGTCGTCACGAACATCGATTTCTTAAGTAATCAAAGTGGTGGTTCAATCGCGATCAAAACGTCGGCACCGGCTCAGTTCAAAACTCGTTACAACGATAAAACGAATCAGTTCGTCGTGGAACTTCAGAACACCACGATTTCGTCCGCGATGAAGCGTCCCTATATTATGAAGGATTTCGAAACTTCTTTCGGGGCAATCAACGCCTACCAAACTCCGGGCAGCATGGTGGCGAGAGTTGTAATTCAAATGAAGGGCCCGGGCGAGCCCGTGGCACAGCAAGAGGGAAACTCACTTCTCGTTTTGCCGGGCGCAGCTACTCCAGTTGGAACCATGGCGAATCAAGACTCGAAAAAAGAAGAGAGTTGGGATGAAAATGGATCGACGAATTCCAACGTTCGTTCAGAAGGAGCTCTCTCCGCCCGCACGCTTGACGAATTTTTAACCGGTAGCGGACGATTTTACGGAAAACCTCTTTCGATCCAAACGAACGATGCCGATATTCGCGATGTAATTGGTTTCATCGCTGAAGAAAGCGGCGTGAATCTGGTGATCGGTGACGACGTTGACGGAAAAGTCTCTCTGAAATTGCGTCAAGTACCTTGGGACCAAGCCCTCGTGATTGTTATGAAAGCCAAAGGCCTCGGGTATGTTCGCCAAGGAAGCGTCATACGAATTACAAAACTTTCGACATTGCAATCCGAAGCGACCATGGCAAAAAGCATCGTGGACGCGCAAAAAACTTTGTCGCCACTCCGAGTGAAAGTGATGCCAATCTCTTACGCGGTCGTTGTCGATCTTGAAAAACAAATCGCTCCGTTTTTGACAGAGTCTCGTGGAAAGGTCATTAGCGATGCCCGAACCAGCTCACTCATCGTAACAGACACCGCCGAAATTCTCGAAAAGGTAGAGCGCTTGGTAAAAGAGCTCGATATCCCACCGGCACAAGTCATGATTGAAGGAAAAGTGGTCGAAGCAACCGAAGCGTTTAATCGAACATTGGGGGTCAATTGGGGTTGGAGTGGAACGGCCACCCAGTTGTCGTCAGGGGGCGGCCTGAACGGAAGCCCGCTGAATCTCACACTTGCGGGTAAATCGACCTCACTCGCAGTCGATCAAATTTCGTCCGCGAATGGATTCCTCAATTTACGTATCGGAGCGTTTGATTTCTTCGGAGATTTAAATGCCCAACTTTCACTAGCCCAAGCTGAAAGTTTGGTGCGAATCATTTCTTCACCGAGAATTGTCGCAATGAACAAGCAACAAGCCGAAATTTCTCAAGAAGGTGAAGTGATCACGATCAAAAATACGACGGTTCCGGGCAGCTCGAATACGACTTCTGAAGCCAACCGTACCGCGGTCAAACTGCGACTAACAGTGACTCCGCAAGTGACGAACGAAGGAAGCGTTCTGCTTGATGTCGACGTACTTCGCCAATTCGCAGGTCCCCAGGCCGACGCCGCAACAAAAGCGCGTCCGATCAATTCTCGTGCAGCGAAAACGAAAGTCTTAGTACCAAACGGCCAGACTGCAGTTATCGGCGGAATCTATCAGAATGACGAGCAAGTGTTTGAAGGCGGGATACCGGGTTTAAAAGATATTCCGATATTCGGATGGTTATTTAAGTCGAAAACAGAATCTCGAGAGAAGAATGAATTAATCATCTTTCTTACGCCGCGAATCTTAAACGCCAAGGATCAGGCCGTCTCAACTACCCGGTAATTACCGGGTAGAAATAAAATCGGTGCCGACGTAACGCTCAGTGATCTCGCCGTTACTGTCCTCAAACCAACCTTCGGCTGACACTTGTATACTGTAAGTTGGAGAGTCGGCTGGTGCGAGTTCTCCAAAAATATATTTCTCATATTGTGTACTCGCCAAAGGAAGTGCGTAGTCGCATCTTGAAAAACTGTCGCCGCTCGCGTCTACATCTAATCCCGTGAACGTTTGCCCGGTCGCAATAACTGCTAAATAAGGGCGGGTAAAGCCTTCCGCGCAATACTTTTGAGAATCAATTGAAAACTCTTGAACGGTTTCGAAACCGTTTTTCAAGCTCGTCACTTTGTAGATGAGGGTGACCACGACAAGAGTTTTCCCTGAGTTATTTGTAAATTTATAGCGCGTTTCGAACCACGGCTTTTTAATTACAGTTTCGTTATCGCCTGAACCGATCGTGATGTCGGCGTTAACAACAAGAGGGCTCTTCGGGAGAGAGTCAAAATTGACTTTCTTAGAAAGCCCATCGCCGCCACACGACGATATAGCCATACTCATAAATGCAATCGAAGCTAAAATCTTAAGTCGCGTCATGTATTTCACCTCTCAGGTCTCGATACATTCTAACTACGAGTGTTGTGTTTCGTAATGAATCAGTTATAAATGCTAGACCTATGGCGGACCTTTTTTCGCAACTTGAAAATGATTCTACTCGCCCGCTGGCGGAGCGTCTCCGGCCACACTCTACTCTAGACTTTATCGGCCAAAATCAGGTCCGGCATAAGCTCAATACATTAATCAAAAACCTCAAAGAAAAGAACTATTTACCTAACCTTATCCTGTGGGGTCCGCCGGGTACCGGAAAGACGACTTGGGCGCGACTCCTCGGTGAAATGGCCAACGCCGAATTTCTTCAGGTCAACGCAATTGATACGGGAGCGAAAGATATTCGTGAGATTGGTTTGCGAGCTTATCGACAACGGGTGGAGCAACAGCGGCGCACGGTTTTATTCATCGACGAAATCCACCGCTTGAACCGTAGTCAGCAAGATGTGCTTTTACCTTTCACCGAGAAGGGTGACATCATTCTGATAGGCGCGACGACTGAAAATCCGAGCTATGAACTCAACTCCGCCTTACTCAGTCGCAGCCAAGTGCTGGTTTTCGATCGATTCACTCCCGAGGACTTAAAAAACATCCTCACACGAGCCGGAACGAACCTCGAATTCTCGACCGAAAAAGTTTTCAACGAAGACGCCGTTCAAGCGATCATCGAAGCGGCCGACGGCGACGCCCGAAAACTTCTCAACATAGTCGAAACCCTTAATGAAACTTTCGATCTTAAAAATGTCGAAGCTGCGCTTGACGTCGATACGCTAAAGGAAGCTCTGGCGACGAGAACTTTCCGCTTCGATAAAAAAGGCGAGTCTCATTACGATACAATTTCTGCTTTCATAAAAAGTATGCGTGGGAGTGATCCCGATGCCGCCATCTACTATCTTGCGCGCATGATAAAAGGCGGAGAAGACCCGGTGTTCATCGCACGGCGCCTCGTGATACTGGCAAGCGAAGATGTCGGGAACGCCGATCCCAGGGCACTTTCTCTCGCCATAGCGGGTCTGCAGGCTGTCGAAGCGATCGGACTTCCTGAGGCCGGCATCAACTTGGCTCAAGTCGTGACCTACTTGGCGTCGGCCCCAAAATCGAATCGCGCCTACACGGCCTACAAAAAGGCCCTCGCCGTTGTCGAGCAAACCGGAACTCCCGATATCCCTCTCCAAATTCGAAACGCTCAAACTAAACTCATGAAGGACTTAGGTTACGGAAAAGGCTACGCCTATGCGCATGACTTCGACCGGGGCTATCAAAAACAAAATTATTTGCCTGAAGAAGTCCGAGACGAAATCTTCTACGAGCCGTCTGATCATGGATTCGAAAAAAACATCGCTCAGTATTTGAAGTGGCTCCGAGGCGACTAAGGTGCCAGTTACCTTTTGGGCATTTGATAATTGCAAATTGCCAAAAGGTAACTGGCACCTTACCACATCTTATTGGCGCAGATGAACAAACAGGTTTCGTCGCCCTGAATTTTGAATGAGTGCCGGGTGTTCGACGGAATGACGATTCGATCTCCCACTCGCAAAAGTAGCTTGTTTCCGGCGATATCAAAAACAGCTTCGCCACTGACGACGGTTCGAACCTCATCAAACGGGTGCCGATGGTCCTCGATCAGCGTTTCCGGTTCGAAGCGTTCTTCGAACGGTTCGAGTCCCTCGGCCAAATAAAGAGACTCAATTTGAGATTTGTCCGGAACAATCGGCGCTTGCCATCTTAAAACCAACATTTTTTACCTTTTTGTCTCAATCCTGTGCAGGACATTAACCCAATATTATGAATGTATCTCAAGTCTTTCCTTAGAGAGTCGATAAAACGGGTATGGATCAAACGATCAACACAGCAGAGACTACTATCATCGAATTTATTTCGCAATCCGCGGGACTCGAAAAGCGAGACAGTGCGGCCCAAGGCGAGATGACAATCCTTCAGCGTGTGGACGGCAAAACCATCCGGTTTCCAGTCCAAACCATCGAAGAAGTTCTCACAAGAGCAGATTCGGATGGAAAGTCCTTCCTCCAAGTTAATTTCTTGGACGGCCGCAAGATCCTTTTGACGGAAAAATTGATTGGTTTCAAACCTGCCGAAACAAAAGGCCTCGATCTCAAAAAGTTGCCACGAGTGGTAACTACGCCGGACCTTGTCAGCGTGGTCGAAGCGATCGAAGAAAGCTTGAGCAGCTCGAACCCTCGTCAAGACGAAGTCGATGTCCTACGTCGCGTATTCGACGCGGTTTTGACGGGCGCCGAAGCCGTCGGCTTCGAAGTCGAATCTGAAAAACAATGGGTCAACTGCATTTCTACGATTCGCAGCAAACCTTCCGCTTAAATTTTCCTTTTTCTTGACCTTTAAAACGGACATGCTAAATCTTCCTTTCCATCTTTTGGGGGTTTAGCTCAGTTGGCAGAGCGTCTGATTTGCATTCAGAAGGTCGCAGGTTCGACTCCTGTAACCTCCACCAAAGTTTTATTTTTCTAATAAGGGCCGCGGGGCCCGGGATTCCGAGCCGCATTTTGTCTGTCATTTTGAAAAAGCGTAAGGCCTTTGCGGCTTCATGTTGCTTTCAGTGCTGGCAAACCTCGCCCTCGATATTGCAATAACCCTTAAAAGCATCAAATT
>JAYTDP010000024.1:0-3599 GCA_043735865.1 Bdellovibrionales bacterium | reverse complement strand
GTCAAAAACGATATCGCCGCCGTCCATCGCGACTGCGGGACGAATCTCCGTATTAATGATAGTTTTGATTTGTTTTACGACCGGCGGATCATTTTCATTGATCCCTTCGCTCGCGATGTCGCGCGAACCGGGGGCCGCGGCGTCTGCCGCAAGTAAAACGTCTTCTCCGCGTTCGAGATGTTCTTCGATCAATGACGAAAGTGGATCGGCAAGTATAGACCACTCAACCCACTCTTGCTTTGTGATAGTCACGTAGGTCGGACCGATCATGACGGCCGAAGCCCACGGAAATCCGAATATCTTTAATGCTAAAGGAGAGCGAAATGATTTTTGCGGATCATCAAATGCGACCGTTTCATTCGCGATCTGCTTCGTAATATTGAATTTCATCGCTTGAGGATTCGGAGTGGCTTCGTAAAAGACTTGGGCTTTTTCCATAGAGAGTTTTTAGGCCCTACGGTACCAAAAAGCAAGAGCCGCCACCGAGAGCGCAAATAATAGAGTCAAATGTATAATGCCTTCTACGAATCCAAACCTATCGGTGTAAATCCCGACCGGAAAACTCATCAGCGGGCCGATCGTCATGAACCCCAATCCAATAATAGCGCCAAGGCGACCGCGGTAGTTATCGGGGATTTCGAGATGCATACTCTGAGTAACAGACGCAATATTCACGTAAGAAAAGAATCCGACGATCGCGAGCATGACGGCAGCAAATTCGGGCGTGGGCGAATAGGTAATGAGAAGGAGCGAAGCGATCAGAAGTGGCGCCGCCCAGTTGAGATTACGAAGCGGGCGTTCTTTTTTGGCCATAATAAAATAAATAGTTCCCGTGATCGAGCCGACGGCAGGAAATGCGAAAAGCACTCCAAACTCGCTCGCATCGAGATGAAATTTTTGTTTTAAAAATGTTCGGAAGATAACCGTGGCCATCGGCATGACGATGGCGAGAGCCAGAAAGAGGTGGGCAAGCATGAAACGCATGCGGCGATTCGCTACGAAAAATTTAAGTCCATCGAACAGTTTTGAAATTTTGCGACGGGTGCTCTGAATTGTTTCGTTCATTGGGATATCCGCTGGCTCAACTTTTACAACTTGAACCGGGCGAAGTTGAATCTTGTCGATAACTCGGATGACCCACAAGTAACTGACGGCATCGAATAAGAAAACAAGCGACGGACCTTTCCAGGCCATCAGTGTCCCGGCAACCAGCGGCCCAACCATGCGCGACAAATGAAAGTTCGAGGATTGAATTGCGAGTGCCTGCTGAAAATCGTCACGGGGCACAAGGCGCGCGAACATGGCCGTGAAACAAGGACCATCGTAGGAATTCACAATTCCCTCGATGAACGCGAAAAATATAATGATGGGGAGGGTGATTGTATAAAACTGAGTGATCACAAAAAGCAGAAATGCGGTGAAGGCGAGAACAATCTTCGTGATCTTGAGGAACTTTTTAACGTCGACTTTGTCGGCGACAACTCCACCATGAAGCGAGAGAAATAAACCAGGCAGACTAGAGGCTAATAAAACTGAACCCAGGGCGGTTGCTGATCCCATTAGGCTAAGTACAAGCCACGATCGCGCAAGCTCGCTTGACCAGGTACCGATAAGAGAGAAATTCTGCGCGAAGAAAAAGTTGCGGAAGTCGCGGTGGCGAAACGGACTTAATCTGGATTTCAAAACCTTAATCACGGGAATGCTTGTTCTTCTGCATAGAGGTTGATTTAAGCGGGTGAAGTGAATAGTTTAATCGAACTTTCAGTGCATAAAGAGGAATAAAAAATGACACCACGAGTTAGAGAGATACTAAGTTGGTATGGCGCCGACAATCCTGGAACTTTGACAAACTTTGCGCGCATTTTAAATCATGGTCGCATTGGCGGTTCGGGCAAGATGGTGATCCTTCCGGTCGACCAAGGTTTTGAACACGGACCCGCACGAAGTTTTGCCAAAAATCCAGATGGATACGATCCGATTTATCACGTCAATTTGGCGATAGAATCGGGATGTAACGCCTACGCAGCACCGCTCGGATCAATCGAAGCGATTGCTCGAGAGTATGCGGGCGAAATTCCGCTCATTTTAAAAATCAATAATTCGGACAGTCTCGTCGAGCAAAAGGAAAATCCGATCTCAGCGCTCACTTCTTCGGTTGAAGATGCACTTCGCCTCGGATGTGTCGGAATCGGTTTTACGATTTATCCGGGATCGACCGAGCGAAAACAAATGTACGAAGAAATTGCCGAAGCTACACGGCAGGCAAAACGAGCCGGTCTCATTGTGGTGATTTGGGCCTATGCCCGCGGGAAAAATATTTCGAAGGAAGGCGAAACTGCAATCGACGTTATTGCGTACTCGGCGCAGATCGCGTGTCAGCTTGGCGCACACATCGTCAAAGTAAAGCCGACCACATCGCATGTTGAACAAGCCGAAGCGAAAAAAGTTTTTGAAGCTCATGGCATTAAAGTCGATGACATGACCGCTCGTACCAGACACTTGGTCGACAGCTGTTTTAACGGTCGTCGCGTTGTTATCTGCTCTGGCGGTGCAACGAAGTCGACGAAAGAAGTTCTCGAAGAGTGTCAGGGTCTCGCGCAAGGCGGGGCGTTCGGGATGATCATGGGTCGAAATGCATTCCAGAGATCGAAAAAAGAAGCGATTGAATTGATCCACGACGTTCAAGATATCTTTGTAGGGAAAAACTAAATGAGTTTGGATAAAGAAAACCCATTACGTGCGGAAAAGCGAAAAAAACTCGGCCAGCTTCGTGAGCTCGGCGTTGATCCTTATCCGCATACATTTGAAAAAACCCACGCCGCCGCTGACATTGTCGCGGCCAACCCCGACATTCAGGCCGGAGACAAAAAACTCGATCAAGTCGTAACGATCGCCGGTCGAGTGATGACTTTCCGTGATATGGGCAAGGCTTCATTCTTTAATATTCAAGATCAGTCCGGCACCATTCAAGTTTACGTGAAGTTACAAGAGCTGACGGAGATCGAAGCGAAAACATTTAAGCTTATGGATCTCGGCGATATTGTCGGAGTGACGGGTTACGTTTTCAAAACGCAAAAAGGTGAGCTTTCGGTTCACGCGCAAAAATTTTCTATGCTTTGCAAAACTCTTGAGCCATTGCCTGAAAAATTCCACGGTATTCAAGACGTTGAAATCAAATATCGCCATCGACATCTCGATTTAATTTCTGATCCCGAATCGCGCAAGACTTTTGAAATGCGCTCGCAGATTATCCGTTCAGTAAGAAATTTTCTCGATAAGCGTGGGTTTTTGGAAGTCGAGACGCCGGTGCTTCAGCCTTTGTACGGCGGAGCCGCCGCGCATCCGTTCCAAACCCATCATCGTGCACTCGACATGCGTCTCTACATGAAAATTTCTCCTGAGCTTTACTTGAAGCGCTTGATCGTGGGCGGATTCGAAAAGGTCTATGAGATCGGTAAAAACTTTCGTAATGAAGGCATCGATCGCTCGCACAATCCCGAATTCACCATGCTCGAATTTTACGAGGCGTACACCGACTACAATTATCAAATGAAACAGTTCGAGGATTTGATTTCGCAAGTCGCGCTCGAAGTGTGCGG
>JAYTDP010000023.1:0-2624 GCA_043735865.1 Bdellovibrionales bacterium | reverse complement strand
GTTTAAAACATCCTCGGCTTCGGCAGATACAGTGACTCCCTGGCTCGAGCGGTTGATCATCGGCGTTTTCAATTTAAATTCAAGGGACCGAATCGCTTTGGATATTTGACCCGGCGAAATATTGCGATTGCGGGCCAATTCGCGCACTGAGCCGGCTCTTAACAGCTCTAAATAGGTATCGATGTCGCGGATACGAATGTCGCCAACCGAGGCCAGGTCGATTTCGTGGTCAAGAATTTTTGTTAAACTTTTCATAAGTATTTTTGAGTGAGTGGAATGATCGACGTGTCGAGAACCCGGCACACTGCGCTCGCGGCTTCGAGCCTAGCGATATCGCCGACGTTGTCTATAGCACACGCGGTTTTAAACTGCGCGACCTGGGCTGAAAAGTCGAATTGAAACGGCGTTTCGCGAAGGCCAGCGCAGGCTTCTTTGACTGGCGTTAATTTTTCTCCAAAATAATTCTTTGCTTTTAAAGTGGCAATTGCATCCGGCTGGCCGTCGAGAGGCAATGCTTGAATATTTTCTTTCACCGAGAAAAAGCAACCTTCGGTTTTGCAAGTGACTGTCCCTAAATCGGGAACTTTCGCGGTTAGGACCGGCTTGGATGGTTCGGTATATTCAATGGTCCAGGCGCCTTCATATTGCAGATTATTAAAACGCATGCTTGCTTCGTTAATCGCGGCGGCCCCTGTCAGCGTATTTGAGGGTGTCAACTTGCCGAGAGAATGAGAAGACAAAACTAAAAACTGACCTGACGATAATTTCGTATACCAGAATTCTCTCGCGTTCGAGCTTTGGGGTGACTCAAGAGTCAGAGTCAGATTTGAATCGGGCAGAACTTGCGAGAGACGGTTACTGTCTTTGTAATAAACCGCATCGGGCATATTCGCCTGAGCCACCCATTTTTTGCAGTCTTTCGATGCGAGTGGGCCAACAGGCATAGACTTGTCTTTACCGAGCAGAAAAACCGCGATCATTCCACAGACTAAAATCGCGAATAATGCGAATCCGCCGAGCTCCATTCGCATTCTTTTCTGTCTCATTATTTTGCTTTCTTACTTTTGTTCATTTCTTTTTCAAACATTTTTGGATTGTAGTCTTCGAGTTGCGGAGTGAACTGTTGCGAACGATGGCGCTGACGGAAAGTACGCTCGTCTCGTGCGGCTGCCGCTGCGTCCTCGGCTTCGCTGACGTCGTCGGCATTTACATCATCGGAATAAGACTTGTTGTCTTTACTGTAGGGAGAAACACTTTGTCGAATATTTGCTGAGTACCTGACGCCAGCGTACGCCGAAAGACCATAAGCGACAGCTTCGCCCGAAACAGTGTGAGTAAGTCCGCCGTAAACTTCGAATTCAGGAGATACATTGAGACCAGCTTCGACACGCGCTTCAATTAAATTCGGATTGACTGAGTAGAAACGATAACTGCCGCCGTCTACATTGTTCACCACAAAATTACGGTAACCAGGGTTGTTGACATACTTATCGTCTTTCACCGGCAAATAACCGCCGAGTTCGACCCGAGTGTACACCGTTCGGAAAATATAAAATTGATCTCCTAATTTCCACGGCAAAAGATGAGCGCGACCGTCATCTTGATATCGATAGCCGGCGTACGCGTAGGCTTCAGAGAGCGCGATGTCGACCATCGCCCACGAACCAAGTTCAACTTGGTTCGTTCCTTCGCCAGTCAATACGTCATTCGTCGTTCGATTAATTTTTTCCACTGTAAAAGTACCAATCAGCTGTGGGACAATTCGAAACGTACCGGTCTGAAGTTGCATCTGGGTGTAGGCGTTGAGCGAATTAAATTCGGTGCCCGATTTGCCGTCAGTTTCATTCGTCAATGGCTGAAAAGTCGAGCTGGAGGCGTAGACAAATTCTCCGCCGCCACCAATGAGCCAATTTCGCTTTAGGCTATAATCGAATTTTGCTTTGGTCGTAAAAGTATCAAACGAATTCCCATTGCCTAAGTTGTCTCGTTCGCCGGTTGTGGCGTTCAAGTTCTCACTAGAGGTAAAGTATTCGCCTTCGAGCTCCACACCAAAAGTGCGGCCGTCGAATCGGGGAGTTGACTCCGCATGCGCCATCAACCCAAAAGCGAAAAAGAGTAAAGAACTGCCGACTCCTAAGGTCAATCTTTGCACCACGTTCATATATCACCTATGTTTGTTGCCATGCCTACTGCTTCATCAAATCCGCGCCGAGATAGGCGTTGTCTTCAATGTAGCGAGTGAGCGGATAAGTCGTGGAAACGCTAGGCCCGGTGGCGGCGACATTGCCGTTATTTCTCAGGGTCCACGCCGGCAGAGTGGTGCGGCCGGTCACGGTGATATTATCCACGCCAGTGGTGGTGCCGTCGCGTTTCACGAACCCGCTCACCATCCGCCGAATGCCGCTACCGGCATTGAGCGCACTGCTGTAACCATAGGGACCATAGATCGGGAACCCATCGCGCATCCATCCTAACAGTGGTGAATGTTTAGATGGCGTCCCGGCGATTTCGCTATAGCGCTTCGTCGCCGAGTTATAGGAAACGTGATCACCCATCTGATAGCGGAGGGCCAGCGGGTTTGCATGATTGTGATACATGCCAGTGTTTTGCTGGTGGGTATTTCC
>JAYTDP010000022.1:0-10591 GCA_043735865.1 Bdellovibrionales bacterium | reverse complement strand
AGCGATAGTTTCGGTAGACGCAGCTTTCACAGCCGTAAAACCTGTGTTGCTAAGAATTGTAAAAAGAGTTTCGTTTGCACCAGCCGCAAATGCCACTGGCGAAACCAAAATAAAAATTAAGAACGAAGAGACGATTTTAATCATCTGATTATTTGAGCCGAGGAACACACGAATAGTCGAATGGCTCTGCTGATTTTCCTGCAGTCGCATAAGTACCTTGGGCTGCTATTCCGCCATCTTTCGCACTTTTACCCAGTACCATGTGGTAGTCGGTTGTGCTGATCGCTTTGCCTGCCGGGTCTAACTCGGTCATCACTCCGTCTTGAATCAACGTGTTTGCAGCTTCATCGCAAGTCACCGTGTAGGCCAAAGTTGCATCGTTCCCAGAGTGAGTTTTGCCCGAAAGCTGGCGAGTCACACCATCAGCGATCGCTTCATCCGAACCGTGGATAGTTGCCATCGTATAAATGGTCACACCATTTTGAAGGCGCTGAGAAATTTCAAGTGGCTCCATGTTGCCGTTTTGATTCGGGCAAGAATATTTGCCAGCTAGTTCCGGGCATGCGAAAGCAGCGCTAGAAAGTAAAAGTACGAAAGACGCGAATAAACATTTCATAAAATCCCCCTGTTCAGTTTTTGAGCACATTCGAACATGGCTCAAATTTTCGGGAGTTGCAAAAGAAAAAACCCGAGCTTTCACTCGGGTTTTATTAATTTTATGTCGAGGACTCGCCTAGTGCTTTTCTTTTTTCACTTCGGCTTTTTTCGCCATCGCATCTTTCGAAAGCGGAGGGGCCGATTTATCCGCTGATCTCTCAGTAGACGCACCTTTTCCTGCCGTAGCTGCATTTACGCTAGCTGTCGCCGCAGCTGAAGTACCCGCCATACGAGCATCCGTCGCATTTTGTGCGGCCGTCGCCACTTTTGGTTTACGAATCGTTGCGTTCAAAACACCTTGATGAATCTCTTCAAGCATCGCTTTATTTTGCGGCTGCTTCAAGAATGCGATCGTATTTTCACGACCCTGCCCGATACGCTCTTCTTTATACGAATACCAAGCGCCCGACTTGTTCACGATTTCAAATTTCGATCCGAGATCAAGAATGTCGCCTTCAGCCGAAATGCCTTCGCCAAACATCAAGTCGAATTCGACTTTACCGAATGGAGGAGCCATCTTGTTCTTCACAACCTTAACCGACGTGCGCGAACCTATAACATCGTCGCCGTTTTTGATGGCGCCCAATCGGCGAACATCCAAACGAACCGAAGCATAGAATTTCAACGCATTACCGCCAGTTGTTGTCTCTGGATTACCGAACATCACACCAATTTTCATACGAATTTGATTGATGAAGATAACGAGAGTGTTTGACCGGGCAATAACTGCAGTTAATTTACGAAGGGCTTGAGACATCAAACGAGCTTGTAAGCCCATGTGCGAATCGCCCATTTCGCCTTCGATCTCAGCACGTGGAGTAAGAGCCGCCACCGAGTCGATAACCAATACGTCGATTGCGCCTGAGCGAACCAAAGTTTCAGTAATCTCGAGAGCTTGCTCGCCATTATCCGGTTGAGAAATCAGCATATCTTTTGTGTTCACGCCGAGTTTGCGGGCATACGCCACATCGAGTGCATGCTCAGCATCGACAAAGGCAACTGTTCCACCCATTTTTTGGCACTGGGCAATTGTCGTCAACGCGAGAGTTGTTTTACCAGAAGATTCTGGGCCAAAAATCTCGACGATACGACCTTTAGGTAATCCGCCAATGCCAAGTGCGATGTCGAGAGACAAAGCGCCCGTAGAAATAACCGGGACATTATCGTTCAGGGTTTGATCACCATCCATTTTCATGATCGAACCTTTGCCGAATTGCTTTTCAATCGCTGCTAAAGCGAGGTCAAGCGCGCGGCCTTTTTCACCAGTATCTGTATTTGCTGCCATTAAATGGTCTCCTTATGAATGCTGTCCCACAGAAAACTTATCGCATATTCAACCGAATCCAACTGAATTTTTCGACGTTCTGCCGCAGCAAATTGTGTGAAGCGCGTCTCTTCAAAACCTGGACCAACGAGCCCAAAGCAAACGAAGCCAACGGGCTTGTCCGGAGAGCCTCCACCGGGCCCGGCAATACCGGTTATCGACAATCCCCAATCTGCTTTTGTAAGCTTCTTGACCCCTCGGGCCATCGCGATGGCGACTGGCAGGCTCACTTCGCCCATGACGTCGATAAGAGAGTTTGGAACTCCTAATATTTGATTCTTGAGAGAACGATGATAGCTGACCACGGAACCAAGAAACACTTTCGATATACCCGGTCGCTCGGTGAACTTTGCCGACAGAAGGCCGCCCGTGCAACTCTCGGCAAACGCGAACGTTTTCTCGTTTTTCAAAAAGTAATCATGAATTTTTTCGATCATGGGGTGGAGTATCAGGGCGTAACGATAACTAAGTAAACCGCATTTGCAGGTGCTGCGGTGCGACTCCAACGCTGGAGCCAGGGCAGCGGCTGAACTCAGCATTTCAAACCGAACGCGACCACCGTTCGGACACCCAAATACAAAATAGTGCCTCCTCATAGAGGACTGACGAGTGCAAGGGATTCCAGGCTCTAAAGCTTAAGGGCTCCATGAGGTGGAATTTGCCGACCATTTTTATAAAAAACGGATTTAGGTTTTTCTTTTATTCGAATGAAGGGACTGAGCCTCCACACATACACATTATAGGTCGGGGTGGAGAAATGAAGGTTTGGCTAAACCCAGTTAAAATTGCACGTTCATACAAGCTTTCATCTCGCGAACAGAAGCAAATTTTGAAAACGGTAGAGAAGAATGTTAATTTCTTATTAATGAAATGGAGCACCTGGCATGAGCCAAACAGCTAAGACTCTACGTTCGAATGACCTTTCAATTTTGAAGGTTATTGTAGCTAGTGGTAAAATTACTGCCGAACTAAGTGATAACCGAATTATCTCTATTCCGATCGAATGGTTTCCTCATCTCGAAAGAGCAACCTCTCAGCAGCTTCAAAAATTTGAAATCTCGCCTTCAGGCTATGGAATTCATTGGCCAGAAATCGATGAAGACATAAGCATCAAATCTTTTATTGGATGATTCGTCGCTTTTGGACGATCGATTGGATCAAAGACTCCAATTAATATTACATTCTCCACCTTTATCATTGCAATTTTGCTGCAGTCCGACATAAACCTAATCCTTCAAGGAGAATCGTATGTTACGTCATTTCATCCTCTTCGTTGCGGTCGCTATTTCTTCTCACGCCTTCGCTCAAAATGCAGGGCAAGCGATCAGCCTCACTCCTATCACGACGTACTCTATCGACGACATCAAATCATACAAAGCGATGATGAATATTTCGATTCCGACGACGACGTCCATTTCGACTTATAAACTCAGCTATTACACAACGAATGTGAAAGGCCAGCTCGTCATTGCGACTGCGGGCATTGCGGTGCCGAACGAAACTGCGCTCGACGATCGCGCTCTTCTTTCTTATCAGCATGGAACTTCGACGAAGCGAACAGAATCACCTTCAGCAAATGGCAACGAACTTCTTCTGAACGGAGCCTACTTCGCATCTAACGGCTACCTTGTCGTTGCCGCCGATTACTTGGGCTTAGGAGACAATCTTGAATTCCATCCTTACCTCCACGCAAAAACTGAAGCTTCAGCGTGTGCAGACGCGATCATCGCGGCTGAGCAATTAAAATTAACGACATCGCGAAAACTTTTTCTCACGGGATATTCGCAAGGCGGACACGCAACGATGGCACTTCATCGCTATTGGCAAACGCAGTATGGTTCAATCCAACCTGTCACCGCATCGGCGCCAATGGCAGGCCCTTACGATCTTTCTGGCTCAGTTATTGGCACCGCGAAACAAACGACAAAAGTCGCTCGCTCTTCGGTTATGTACACCGGCTATTTAATTCTCTCGATGAACATGATTTACGGTCTTTATCCGAATTTGAGTCAGGTTGTGAATGCTCCGTTCGACACGCAAATGCCGGGACTCTTCGACGGAAATTTGGCGAACGCCGAAATTGCCGGGCGCCTTCCGGCAACTTTGCCAGAACTTTTGCAACCCTCGTTCATTTCGATGATGGCCACAGGTTCGAATGATCCATTCTTAGAAGCGGTTCGCGAAAATGACGTTTACGATTGGAAACCTTTGGCGCCGGTTCAATTTTGTCAGGGTGATGCAGATCTCGATGTGCCGCCATCAAACACAGTTAAGGCCATGGCTCGCATGAGTGCGCTTGGTGCGACTGTATCGCGCGCGACTATCGCGACGGGGCTCAATCACGCGTCGGCCGCAATGCCGTGCTTTAAAGCAACGGCCGCCTACTTCGAAACTTTGCGATAATTTAAGCGGGTGCACATGGAATGCTCAACTGACTGACATTTTTATCGGCCAACACCCCATCCTCGGGGCGGTGCCCAGAGTAATGGTAATCATCAGTAATATCAGTATCTTACGCGGCACGGCCCGGCATAGTGATTGCTTCTTAAATGAGAGTGAAATCAGCCCAAAGGTTTGCCCTTATTTTATTTCTAGTTTTTGCGTCGGCGGATGCATCTGCCGGCCTATTCTCGTTCTGCAGCGATTGGCTGAAAGGCACTCCGTCCGCGACCGATCAAGAGCTCCGAGCGCACGATGAAGAAGTTTGGGCGCGAATTACTCCGTCGCTTCAGACCGAACTCCAAACTTTTACGGCGCTCTCTTCACCTGAGAAAAAAACGTATCTTGAAAAAGTGAGTTCAGAATTTGCAAAAAAATATGAAGATCGCGAACTTGGTGCACACTACAATTTGCATGGTGGCATGAGACGCGACTACATCGATCGCGGCGGTATCAGTTTCAGCATGGGCGACTCGGGCCTCGAGCACGGATTCTCGCGCGACACCCGCCTTAAAATTTATTTCTTCAATCTCAAACAAACATCACTGTATGAAACTTTGAATCCAAGAAATCCGAACCAAGTCTATTTTAAAATGCGGTACGGAAATGTTCTGACAATTTTTGACGTCAAAAAAGTACGAGAATTTTTGAATACAACTTATCATGGCGCGATCGATGACGATGGAAGTATCTTTTCGCTCCATCGCGACGCACGCGTTACAACTCGCGCTGTTGCAGCTGAATTCTATGCAGCACCGCCGATAGCGGTATTCGATGGATACCGCAAACGCTTCGGCCGTCGACTCTCTTGGGACGATGAAACACTAGTGACAATGCGTTTGATCGACGCACACTTGCAAAGCAAGTAGTCTTCCGCTACATCCCAATCACGGGGTGCCTCATGAAATCAATTTTCGCAATTATTTTGCTTTTTTCTTCGCTTGCCAAAGCTCACATGTCGACCGGCACTGTCGACGCCATGTCATGTGCAGCGGCCACTAACGGCAGGATTGTAAACGACGCCGAAATAGACAAATGCTTACAATCATCTGGGGTTCGTTTCGAAGTCCACGGCATTTCTCTCGAAGACCACACGGCCGTCATCACGTATCGTGATGCCAACAACTTTTTTGTTTACAAGCACATGTCACTGATTACGAAGGACCCAGCCGTCCGAGCCGCCATCTTCCTACTAAAACGACATGATGTTGTGATCATCAAAGGATCGCTGGCGCGATTCAATGCCCCACAGAAACACGTCATGGCAACCGAGATTAAAGTTGAAACACCTTCGACCGCTCATGACGGCATGCCTGAATACAAGTATGAAACTCCACCCAAAGAGGTCTTAACAAAATCGAATTTGACCGCAGTTGTCCACGGAGTTTTCGAGAATGGCTCCATCTTGGTGATTGAATACGGCGATCGAATCATTCCAGTTTACGTCGAAGCTCGATATACCGATCAAACAAAGGGTCTCTATCGCAGCGATGTAATTGAAATCAATTACATCGTTCAATTGTCTCCCGGTCGCCCGATCCATTTAAATCTGACAGGAAATCTGAACGGTAAATCGGTACCACCAGTTACCGTAAAGCAATCCATTCTCGCGCAGAGCGGTCAGCCCATCGACATGACGGGTGAACTCGTTCTTTATCCGAAGAGCCCGCAAATTCAATTTAACATCTTCGCGGTCCGACAGGATCTCGGTCAAAATCTTCGCCGCTATTATACGTTGGTGAATTTCGATGATCCGAAGCTCTTTCAGGCCATCCGCGAAAAGCTTCAGGCGGCATGGGATGCCGAAGCAACTGGGCGGGTGAACGATCGTAACAAATGGCTGAATACGAAAATTAGGGTTCATGCTCGCGGCATATCGAATACTCAGGATCCGAACCAAGCGAATCCTCAAATTCTTTTGAAAGCACTGACCGACATCGAGGTTGTTCCGTAAGCCTACTCGAAAATTAAAGTCCTGCGGCCGAGTCTAAGTGCCGGCGCGTATTCGATTCTAACAATTCAATTTTTGCCTGCATTTCTGGAGCTGGTGATAACTGGCTCACACTTTCGAGCATTATCATCACACTTGCATAGTCGAGTGTAGTCGGCTGGCTTACGTTATAAAACCGGCGTGCTCCCAAAGTTTTGAGATTTAAATGCTCGAATGCTTTTTTAGCGACGACCGCATACGCTTCCATCGAAAAATGTTGCGATGTCATCGACAGCGCGCGGATTGTAGTCGCATATTGCGCCAAACTTATTTTCGAGTTCAAACAACTGCGCGCCTGAGTGTCGTAAGACTCACAGACGTGTCCGTCCTCACTGGTTAAAACATGCGAGAGAAAATTCGAAAGGCCAATCGCGAGTTCGACTAGTTTCGCTTTGCTGGCGCGCAACTGTGCCAAAGGACTTTGATGCCCACCGGATTGTTTTCGCAAATAAGGCGAGCGGGACTGCTGAAGCTGGTCGACCAATTTCATAAATTGGAGGATTTCGATCAAGAACCGCGCATGGTCTTCCGCGTGAATAATAGGATGTGAACGTACCGGCAGATCGGCGATGCTCACAAGGGTCGTCGGTGAAGCGCAAGATTGTTTTTTTCCGATCCAGGCGAGCTTCCCCTCGGGACACATATAAAAGAGCGGGCCCTCCGGCCGATCGAGATCAGTGAGGAAGGCCGTGAGATTGCCCACCGCAAGAGCGAGGAATGCATCTTTCGGCAAAGCTTCCTGCACAACGCTTTCCGCAGGAATACTTGAGAAAAATTCGCCGACTTTTATTTTTTTAACCGACGAATCCCAAATGTTTTTCTGCCAATCTTTTAAAAGACCAATCAAGTGTCTGAAGCTCCGCAAGAAAGAATTCCGTTCGGCAACCGTGAGCCCAACCGCGCTACCGTGCTTGTAACCAAGCTGTCCTTTTGGATACGACGCTTGCTGAATATTGATCGATTTAAAAGTTGACCCTTGCCCGACCGAAATGAGTGAAGGATATGCGGCTCCTCCTGCCAAATCGAATCCGCCGTTAGCGAGAATCTGATTGGCAATCTTAAATCCCAAAAGATTGGGGCGATTCGAAACTTGGCCAGTGTACTTTTGCATAGCTAAGCTTGAAGCCACTAAGTTTTCTGCGAAAGTTTCGGGGTCAAAAGGACTTCGCTGCGGCAAAAACGAGATTGTCTTCGATTCAAATTTTTTCTCGAACCAATTTTGCAGCTCGCTGCGCGCGAAGCTCTCATAATTCTGTCGGTAGCCATTCAACCGAACGTATTCTTTGTCGATTTCGGCGAAAATTTCGGTGCGGAGGCGCGCAGGTAAACTGATCACCGCCGCGCGAGCGGCCGGCTCGACATTCTGATTTAAAGTCTGAATTGCCGACTGATTCACTTGGGCTTCAATTTTATCCAGCCCATACTTGCGCAGCTTAGGCAGAATCACGAAAATGCGGGCAAATTTCAAAAACAAATCTTTGCAGTTTCGGCGCTTCAAACATTCCCTTTTCTCTTCACTGCGGCTCGAAAGGAAGTTGTGCAATTCCGGCGAAGCCTCGGCAAATGCCTGGGCCCGTTCTTCCGGAGGCAATGATTCCCAAATATCAATCAGCATCGTGAGCGTTTCGCGATCCGACAGCGGAGCCGAAAGAGTCTGTCCAAGGGCGCGTGCCTGATCGAGTTTTTGAACTTCGCTTGGATCAAGCTGAACTTCAAAGCGGCTCAAGAATTCCGTGAGTGCAGTCAGCGCGCCGCCGAGCTGGGTGCTACCATTATATTGCGCAAGCAACACTTGAGCTTCTGGAAGCTTCATCCAAAAACGCTGATAGAGAGAATTACGAATGCCGTCGCGAACGGCGGGCTTCAATGCCGTCGATTGATTAAGGCCCGCTTCAAACTGACTGATACTTTTCGCGAGCTGATTTATAGAATCTGAAAGCGACATATGTGCCGGTAATGTCGAATTTTGAGCGGCCATGACCGATAACAAATTTGTTATGATTGTCTTTTGCTTTTCGAATTCACCCTGCAAATTCGCCGTAGCCGACATGAATTGCGGCTTTGATTGAGCAATAAAAAGCTCTGCGTATGGACTCTTCGAGAATAAGACTTGAGTGAACGACGCGGCATCCGAGGTCTGCTGATCGAATCGATTCATGACGTAGCGCTGAAGTTTTCGGTCTTTTTTTGCACCGGCATATTCGTAAAGATCGAGAAGAATGCGCGCCGGCTTTTGCGCGGACCCGATAAGGGTTTCCGTCGCCGATGGCTCTTCTTTAGCGACCGGGGCAGACGGAGAGGCAATGTTCTCTCCTGCCCGATTGGTAGAGGCCACAGAATCAGGCGATGAATCCCCATCGTCAATACCTTCGACATTCACTTCGTGACGTTCAAATTTGGTCTCGGTTGCCTGCTGAGGGGTGCAAGCGCTCAAGCCCAAAATGATCGCGGCAAAACTAGAAAAATAAACTGAGCGTGATTTCATGAGTCGTCTGATTCTCCACATTTGAACCGGCCACTGTTTTTGATATTTCGTATGCAACTAAACTTGGGATCGGGGACTTTTTATTTAAATAAGCCTGCACGCTCGAGTAGGTGACTTGAACCCTTGCAATTTCAGCACTGCGGCTTGTTCCCTTTTCTAGAAATCGGCCTCGTCCGTTCGGCGCCCCCGAATACGAATCTTCTAATTTATGTTCATAGCCAAGCGTGCTCGCAACATCCCACTTCTGGTTGAATACATAATCGAACCCTGCGCTGGCGCCGATGCTGTCGCCGATGTCTTCTTTGAGTCCCATTTTCTGATTTTGATCAGGCAATATATCAGATGAATTCAACGGAACACGCTTTGTCGTATTTTGCCCCGGCACAAACATATAAAATGCCGACGCAATAATATTTGCTCTTTTCAAGAATGGCTTTTGCGCGAGCCATAGAGCTTTAAAACTATAACGACCGAAATTTTCTAGGTCTGCAAGATCGTCTGGATCAGCTTTCGGGCCTGTCGGCAGATTCGCCATGATGCGAACCGAATGAGTTACATTTCCCAATAGATAGTCATCAAATTTATAGGCACTAAACAGGACTAGATCACCCACAAAAGTTTCGTCCTTCGACGTGAGCGGCTTGTAGCCTTTTGAAGCCAGCGCTCCATTCACTCCTTGACCGACGGCCCCCTGAAGTTGAGTGAAAGCGGTATTAATATCGGTAATCGAGGTGCCGACTTGCGCCTGCACGTAGGCCAAATTACTTCCACCTTCAGAGAATGCGATCTGATTCTGATAGTTAATTATCGGAACGCCGAGACCCACTGTTAACTTACGCGTCAGTCCGTACGCAAGCGTAGGTGCGTAGTATCGCACCTGAGGATCCGCCTGAACGCGCATTTCTCCGAGATGCAGTTGGGAACCTAAATCCGAGTGGCCGAATTCATTTAACACGCGCACTAAATCAGAAAAGGCTGAGTTCACTTCAGAAAGTGACTTGCCATCCAGCTCGAAAGAATTTCTATTCGATAGAAATTCGAGTTTGCCATCTTCGGTATAATATTGATTGAGACCAGAGTATTTTCCACCGCGCACAATGGCCCACCGGATTCCTTTCGGCAACACGACGGGAGTTTCAATCGCGAACGTGAGTTCTGCGATCAAAAACGTCAACAATAGCAACAAAACCGCATTCCAATTTTTCATGAAGTTCGGTGAGTATACTTGAATTTTTTGAGTTCTAAAGTGGAGTGCAAATTATCAAGGAATGTCCAAAGTTTAGACAGCTTCTCTAGTTGGCACGTTGATGGAATTTGTCGAAGTGACGAATAAAGGCGCAGGGGTGCGCGCTTTTTCTTGGATGGCGGCGCGGACCGGTGGAGTTTTTAGCGCGGTGGCGCGCATTTTGGGTTTGGCTGAGCTACGGGCGGCCTTCCCCGCTGCCGAGCTCTGGTTTTTTTTGAAATGTATTCGTCGGCGTTTAGCTCAAAAGTTGGCGTAACTCGCGTCGCGATTAGCGCTCGTCGGTAATTATCCCTTTGGTTGACCAAGCCGGTCCTCGCAGCCTGTTTGCCGCTGTTCCGTCAGCCAAACAAGCCGATTGTGTCGGTCGCAAAGTAATCGCAGGTTTTCTGCCAAGTGTGGCCCACCTTGTGAATATGGTTTTATGTGATCGAATTGAAGCCTGTGAGTCTC
>JAYTDP010000021.1:0-4057 GCA_043735865.1 Bdellovibrionales bacterium | reverse complement strand
CAAGACAGCGCATACCCGACAACTTTGCACGCAGACAAGTTGAACGGTAAAGCGGCGGCTCCGCATATTAAAGCACCGACGAAAGTATCGTAATATGAGAGTTCATAGACAGCGTAAGGGCGATTCATCATACGACATCAATTTGGCTCCGTTTCTTGATATCATTATCGTGATTATTCCGATGCTTCTTTTAAGCATCGCGTTTGTCCAAGTTCGTATGATTGAAACGAATGTGCCGCAGGTGGTGGCGCAAAAGATCAATGAACAAAAGAAATTAGACGAGCCGCAAGTTTCATTCGCACTCAAAGCTGACCTAAAAAATGGATACAGCCTTGAAGTGAAAGAAAAAGGCAAAACACGCGATGTGAAGATCGGCCTTAAAGAAGGCAAATTCGATTTCGAACGTTTGACGGCCGAAGCTTTAAATTTGAAGCATCAGTACACAGATATTTTCTCAATGGATTTTATGCCCGAAGCCGCCGTTCCTTACGATGCGATCGTGAAGACGATGGATGCTTTGCGAAGACTTCCGGCGAGCGAAAAAATCGCCGTGAAAGATTCGAAAACCGGTGCAGTGACACAGACAGATTTGATGTTCCCTGAAGTGACGTTCGCGAACGTCGTCGAATAGTAGAGTGGAGTAAGTATGAGCCGCGGAATGAAAAAATACATGGAAAAACGACTTTCTTCGTCGTTCAAAATTCAGATCACTTCGATGGTTGATATGTTCGTCATCATTCTCGTTTTCCTTCTTAAGAGTTACACGACTTCACCAGTGAATATTACACCCGGCCCAGATATGACATTGCCGATTTCGTCTTCTTACCAAGACCCAGAAGATGTTTTAAAAGTAATCGTTTCGAAAAAAGGTGTGTTCGTCGAAGACAAACAAGTGATCGCGTTTAACGAAAAGGGCGAATTCTTAGCCAATGATATCGATTCAGCCGATGCTTCTTTTATTCCGACTCTATTTAAAGAACTCGATGAAAAAGCGAAGTCGACTCAAGACATCGCAAAAGTAAATGACACCGTCGAATTCGACGGTCGCGTTCTCATGCAGGCAGACAGAGATCTTCCGTATGCGATGCTACAAAAAGTTATGTACACGTCAATGCTCGCCGGTTACGCCAACGTAAAGTTGGCTGTCGCTTCGCGCGATTAATTGGCGGCGCTTACTAGAAAGTGCCCGTTACCTTCTGGGCATCTGATAACGTAAGTCATCTTTATCAACTCAATTGTCAAAAAGTTCGTCGCGAGGCCCTGCCGAGTACGATTTGGTACTCTCGAAACCCCTGTCATCTTTTGCAAACCGTGCTTTGCAGAAGATGACAGGTGGTCTCGAGGACCATGGGCCTCTCAAAGTTGACGCCGACGCGGCCGATTTCTCACCCCGAGACACACGCCGACCCCGAACCCATGTTAGCCGACTCATCACTTGTTACGATCTAAACACTTCAGATTGAGAAATCTCTCTTTGGCTCGCAGGCCCGCCAATTTACGGGTTTTAGTCGAAATCCTAAACGGCACAACCTCTGCAATTACTATTCTGCAACAGGGGTGTCGCAAATGGCTTTCACAATTCGTCGTCTCAATTTGAAACACAACGTAAACTTCTCGCTTCGTTCAAACCAAGCCTTGTCCCGGTCCATTATCTCTACCTATAAAGAGAAAGCTCCACAGCAAGTCTTTCGCTTTGTCCGTCAGCCAATGGGGCTTTTCGAAATCCTAGTTCAGTTACTGACCCGTAGTCTGATTGTTTCTCTAGTTGTTTTGACTCCAGTCGCTCAGGCACACGCAAAAGCTAAAAAGCGCAAAATCGTAGCCGTTACATTCGATAGCCCTTCATTCCAAGATCCGAACGCGGTGAAGGCGCCGGTGACTCAAGACTCTAAAATCAGTCGCACATTGCGCCCGGTCGATCGCTATTCTGACGATTCTACAGATCAAGCCATTGCTGAAGACACCGGCGACGATTCAAGCAGTGACGTTGAACCACTTCGCACTGTCGCTTCGGTAAAAGTTGTTAAGATGGGCCCAGTAAGCGCCGAAGCCGCGGTTTCAGATTCGTTTTTAGATAATACTCCTCTCGAGCAAAACGTCGACATTCCAACAGGCTCAGCCGAATACGATAACGGTCAAGAATTTTTGGAAGAATCGACACTTAGTTTTGTCGAAGAAGACTAATTTATAAAAATTAAACGATCGTTGGATGCGCTTCAGCGTCAAGCGTCTCTGGATAATCTAAATTAAAATGAATTCCACGCGACTCATGTCTCAGTAAAGCGCACTCCACTGTGAGTTGCGCTAAAGTCGCTATGTTTCGAAGCTCAACAATATCCGAAGTCACTTCGAACTCTGAATAATACTGATCGATTTCTTTCACTAAATTTCCCAACCGACTTTGCGCGCGCGTGAGGCGGCGATTCGTTCGCACGATACCTACGTACGCCCACATGAGGCGGCGAATTTCATCCCACAAGTGGGCGATCAAATCGAGTTCGTCAGCTTTTTGATGGAGATCGGCGGAAACTCCCACCGAATGCGTTTTCAACATGTACTCATCGTAACTCGGAACTGCTGTCATCGGTCGCGACGAGAGTTTGCGACTCGCCTCTACCGCATTGTGCGAGAACACTAAACACTCGAGGAGAGAATTTGAAGCCAAACGGTTGGCGCCATGTAATCCGGTGCAGGCGCTTTCGCCGACGGCGTAGAGACCGGCGATATCAGTTTGGCCGTTTTGGTCAGTGAGGACTCCACCGCATAAGTAGTGTGCGGCAGGGACGACCGGGATTGGATCTTTCGTAATATCGATACTGAATTCTAAACACTGCGCATAGATTTTTGGAAAGCGCGACATGATAAATTCGGCCGGCTTATGTGTGATATCTAAAAATACGCAAGGTGCGCCGGTACGTTTCATTTCGGCATCAATCGATCGCGCCACAATATCGCGGGGAGCAAGGCTGCCCAATTTGTGATGAGCTTTCATGAACGGCTCGCCCGCTTTGTTCACCAATTCTGCACCTTCGCCGCGCAAAGCTTCAGAAATCAAAAAATTTCTCGCCTGCGGATGGTAGAGACAAGTCGGGTGGAACTGCATGAATTCTAAATTCGCGACTCGCGCACCGAGACGGTGAGCCATCGCGACGCCGTCTCCGGTCGCGCCACTCCAGTTGGAAGTATAGAGATAGGCTTTGCCGGCTCCACCTGTTGCAAGAATAGTATTCACAGCTAGGATCGGCTCAATTTTGCCTTCAAGCTTTTCTAAAACGTAAGCACCGAGGCAAACATCAGGTCCGACGTGATCGCTTTCGATTTTTCGTTTCGAAATTAAATCGACAGCGAAATAATTCTCAAAGAGTTCGATGTTTTTATTCTCACGTACTTTGCTTAAGAGTTGTCGTTGAATGTCGAGACCCGTGTGATCGACGACATGAAGAATTCGTCGTTGCGAATGACCACCTTCTCTAGTCAGCGAAAAAGATTGGTCGTCTTTTTTGTCGAACACGACGCCCCAGTCGACGAGATCGCGAATGCGTTCGGGGCCGTTCTCTACCACCATGCGAACGATTTTTTCGTTACAGAGGCCGGCGCCTGCCACCAAAGTATCTTGAACATGTTGCTCGAGGGAGTCTTCGACCGACATGACAGCGGCGATTCCACCTTGGGCCATTTCGGTATTGCCAGTTTCGAGTCGCGTTTTACTTAAGACACAAACTTTACCGTGTTCGCTTGCTTTGAGAGCGAAAGCGAGGCCTGCGAGCCCTGAACCGATGACCAAATAATCGTAACGATGTGCCATGCGACTTCATATAAACCAAACCCAGCCGAAGGTCGAGGACAACGGTTGCGATAAGGATACTCAGGCTTGATCTTCGGATGCAAAAAAGTAGAATTAAATCGCAGAGTTAATCAGTCTTGGACTAAAGGTCTAAAGGGAATTCGAGAATGGCTTTCAATATTCGCGCGGCGATCATCGCCGGGTTAGCGGTACTGGCGACAGCGGGATATTGCTCGTGGCATTTCTCTCGAACTTCGCAAAGCCATTTGAACG
>JAYTDP010000020.1:0-1683 GCA_043735865.1 Bdellovibrionales bacterium | reverse complement strand
GAAGAAAAGGACTATTTAACAGGCGAGAGTGGTTCGCTCGATTCGAACGCACGCAAATTCATTGCCGAAAACTTTCAGTATCAGCCTGATGAAATTTGGCTTCAAACTATGCCTCGTATGTTCAACTACGCGTTCAATCCGGTTAGCTTTTGGCTCTGCTTAAAAAATAATCAGCTCGAGGCGGTGCTTTGCGAAGTGAATAATACCTTCGGTGAACGCCATATGTATTGGGTGAAAAAAGACGGCTACTCCGCCCTCGAAGGAGAATGGGTGACTTCAGAAAAAGTGTTTCACGTCTCTCCTTTTCTGCCGGTCGAAGGTTCGTATAAATTTAAATTTTCTTTTCAAAATGAAAAATTCCGCGCCGATATTATTTATCTCGACCTGCAAGGCAAACCCCAGCTCACGACCTATGTCGATGGGGGATTGACGTCTTTAGAGGCGCAGAAAGCGTGGCAGGTGCTTCGCAAATACGGATGGATGACCGTTTTCGTCGTCGTTCGCATCCACTTACAAGCTGTGAAATTATGGCTCAAGCGCATGCCTTATTTTTCGAAACCCTCACCACCGGAGAAGTTTGTTACCTAATGGAAAGATTTATACCGCTCCTCACGATTTCTTTTTTATCCACCTCGCTCATGATGATGGCACTTTGGTTGTACGCTAAGAAGATCGACAATTTCTCGTTGGTCGATGCGGCCTGGAGTTTCGGATTCACAGTGCATGCACTTATTTTTGCAGTCTTCAGCGCTGGCAATGGGCCGAGACGCCTTCTGGTTTTCGTCATGCTAACAGCATGGAGTCTTCGACTTTTTAATTTCTTGGCTCGACGAATTGCACGCCATCATCCTCAAGAAGACGCTCGGTACTTAGAGCTCCGAAACAAATACGAACCAAACGTGCATCGTGGATTTTTTTGGTTTTACCAGTATCAGGCATGGAGTATTTCGCTTCTGACATTTCCGACGCTTTTCGTTTGCATGAATACAAACCCCGAGCTTAAAGGCCTTGAAATTGCCGGGTTCATTCTTTGGCTCGTTGCACTTGCCGGAGAAAGCTTAGCCGATAAGCAGAAGGCCGATTTCTACAGAGATCCGGCTCGTCGGCGTTCCGTATGTAAAACGGGCTTGTGGAGGTACTCCCGCCATCCCAATTACTTTTTCGAAAGTCTCATCTGGTGGGGACATTTCGTATTTGCATTAGGCACGCCAAACATGTTTATGGCGATTTATGCGCCTCTTGTTATGCTTTTCTTACTTTTGCGCGTGACGGGAATTCCCATCAGCGAACGCGCTCAGCTCAGCCGTTACGGGGCTGAATTCAAAGAGTATCAACGCACAACTTCGTCGTTCATCCCGAGATTGCCTAAATCGTAATTTGTGCGAGTATGGCCCATGGAAACCGGATGGCAGATTCATAAAATTCCGACTCTCAAAGACAACTTCGTGTTCATTCTTGCGAATCATGAGCGCGCAATCGTCATCGATCCGGGCGAAGCCGCGCCGGTTATTCAGTTTTTGAAAACGAATAAGCTCGTATGCGAAACCATCTTGATTACCCATCATCATTGGGATCACACAAACGGCGTTGTCGAAATTGCCAAACAATATGACTGCGAAGTTTATGGCCCGCTCAAGGAAGAATCGAAACTCGATTACAAGAACACCAAATTTTTAAAAGATG
>JAYTDP010000019.1:0-8047 GCA_043735865.1 Bdellovibrionales bacterium | reverse complement strand
GGCCCTGGATCTTACCTAAATTATCGAAGCTAAAAAAATCGCCATCTTCAGTGGGCTTCTTCAAGATTTCTGCAATTGCCTTGTGGTCAAACAGATGATGTAGACCGACCAATGACTGTGACAGAAATTTTTCGAGCGCTTCAATATTCTTTTCATCCATGCATTATCATTACAGAAACAAAGCAGAGATGAAGCAAGGTATTAATTGAGTCGATTTGACACGCCCTAGCCAAGCGACCTATCATTTAAGGTGGGGGAACATATGAGCCGAAGACGACCGCCGAAGAAAAAAGACGGTAACGACCAAATCGTTATCGATCAGAAAAAAGGTCTAATCTTCGACAGCGAAGACGAGCTCTATGCCCATTTTAATAAGGAAATCGGTTTTCTTGAAAAGGACTTTTTCAAACTCCGCGAAGATTCAGACATCCTCGAGGACGATTTTGGTAAGCATGAAGACAATTTGACTCAGTTGCTCGAAGATCCGGATGAAGTCTGGCTCGATAAAGAGACGATGCCAGGAGTTGATTTCTCAATTTATTTGAAGAAAATCGGGCGTCCGCGGATTCGAGTCAAAAAATCGAAAAAGAAGCAATTGAGCGAGGCCGTTGAGGGTGCCGCAATCGTGACCGGTGACGATGAACCGGAAGAGGATAAGCCTCTTTATCATGTCGCCGTCGTGTACATCGCAGATGATGCGCCAAGTTTTGTTTATTTACACTTTCCAACGCAAAGCCAGGCTTTGTACGGCCAATACCGACGTGGCACAAAAATTTTCGATAAATTCGATCAAGAAACACCGCCCGGTGCACTCGAAGGCGACGCTCTGAGTGAGAATGATGATTTTGCCAAGGGTCTTTACTTGGCGATGCTGAAGGTGCGTTCAGAATCAGATATCCGCGAAGAGGACTTTCGCGATTTCGGGCATCTGCGCGAAGAGACGATTGAAGAGCCGGATGAAATTTGGCGGAGTACGGATACGCTCGGGAACGTACTTGTCCATTTCGTTCGTGATCTGACTGAAGAACAATCGCTTTATTATATCGTCGTCACAATCGAAGACCAGCCGTCGAACAGTCATGCGCTCTTGTTTTCATTCCCAACCAATGATGACAGTTTAGTCGCACGTTATCGCCATGGCGAAAATCTTCAGGCTGAAGAAGTGGTTCAAGAAGCGAGTCACTAGAGGTTCGCTTTTCCTAATCTTAGAAAAGAAAGCGTCGCGCGGAATTTTTCACGAATCATTTCAAACCAGCTTGAAGATTTAGTGCCGGCCGAATTGTTATGAGCCGACGCACTATCAAGTTCGGGTTCACCAAACGACGCGGGAGCACGGTAGCTTCCGAAAAAGCCGCTGCAAATTTGTTCGGTCAAAGAGAGGTAATCGCTTTCGGTCGCGTTGCTTGTTCGATAATTATAATTCGGATGCAGGAGTTGTAGCGAAAGAGCAGAGTTCGCTTTCATGTACATATTGGGATTGGCGTAAAAGGCGGGTAGCAAAACGCTGCCGCTGCTTAGAGTTGTCGTCCCATCATAAAGGACGAAACGCGCGGCGTCCCAAGTGGTGTCCATGCCGGTGAGTACGACATAGTGACGCTCAAAGAAATTCGCGACGGTGATTCCTAAAGCGCCCAGATTTTTCGCGGCAATAATCGCGTCGATTGCGGGCTTGGATATTTTATTCGACCCGTTTGGATTTGAAACTGCACCAGTCGCCTTCTGCACGAAGTACATAACCACTGGAAGAGCGTTCGTAGTCGGTTGACCGTTTATGCGCTCAGCCCAACGGAATATTTGCATAAATTGAGTTGCGGAAGTTGTAAGCTCTGGAGGAATCGACGTCAGGTTTACATTCAGATAAGTCGGAACCAGCTGCCCCGAGCTATAGTAGGTGCTGATTTGTCCGGCAAGCGCCATTCCCGGCGAGTCGATGCGATTGCATTCTGCTAATTTGTATTGAGTGTCATCGACCGTCGGATTTCGGCTCGCAAGCGTCGTATTCGAACTCGTGCTCGCTTTTTTTGGTGCACAACTTGAGAAAGAAACACCCATCAACCCGAATATAAGGAGGCAAAATAAACGCTGACTCATTTCCTTCTATCATAGATGATGATCGCTCGCTCGTCTCCTCGACTAAAGACGAGAAAGGTTTTTATGAAAGCCCAAGTGGTTCATAGTTGTCTACTACTGTTCAGCTTACTTGGTCTCGGATGTGCGACGATTAACAAAAATTTGGGTTCACACAAGCCGGTCAATATTGAAGTGCTTGAGTCTGGCCCAGTCCGTTTACGTTTAATTGCCGACACCGATTTTAACGAAGTGACTCGGTACGTTTCAAAGACGATCGCCAAAGAAGGACAAGCGGGCCTCTCCGGGGCTAAAACATCTGAGAAAATCGAATTCACGGTTGAATCAAAAATAGTCAGTGTCGACATCGAAAAAGAGCGAATGCGCCTAGCGATGAAAACAACTCAAAAGGATGGCGCTGGCGACCTGCACGATTTTGCTATGCCCGAACTGGGCGAAGAAATTATTATCGATATGGACGAAACGTCCCGAGTGTATGCGGCTGGAAAGTATCAGCCCGGAACGATTTTTTTCGTTCCACCTCTTTCGTTGCCCGAGTATCCGGTTCGAAAAGGTGACACTTGGAATATGGAGAGCGAATGGGTCAATAGTTCGAGAAACGCTCCTTTTCGAATGCAGCTGACTTCCATCCTCAAAGATATTATCCGATGCGGAAACTATCGTTGTGCCGACATTGAAATTTCGGGAGTCGCGATTATCATTGGCGCGGACGAAACAAAATTCCATTTTGACAGCAAAATTCGCGGTCGCTACTTGTTTGTCATTGAAACTGGCAGTGTCCTTTGGAGTGTCGTGCGTTCCGACCAAAGCTTGAGGACCCCAAAAGCTTGGAGTGAAGTGAAAAATTGTTTCTTCGGTAGGCTTGCCGCACCTGAAAAAATGCTTTGGGATGGCGTGCAGTCGACGACTTGCAATCCGGAAAAAGAGATACCGGCTGATCTCGCCAAAGCCCTTTCATTATAGTTAAAAATCAGGCATAGAATTTCAATGTTTCGAATTTCTTATTTCGCGATAGTCCTCGCGAGTTTAGTCGCCGTTAAGTCCTTTGGCGCGCCCTTGTCGTCCTTGGTCGATCAGCAGTGGTATATTCAAAGCATTGGACTTAATAAGGCGTGGAAGATTGTTGACCGCACTCCTGATGTTCCAATCGCCGTGATCGATATGGATTTTAGTTTTACGAATGCCGAAATGTCAGGTGTTTACGATTTGGCATTGTCGCGCGACTTCACCGGACTCAATTTTTTACGAATCAGTAGTTGGGGCGTCGAATTGCAACACGGCTCGATGGCAGCGGGTCTCATTGCGGCGAACGGGCTGGACGAGACTGGCATAACAGGCGTCGTCAAGCAGGGCCGAATTATCGCATTGAATGTTCCGCCGGAGATTGGACCAATCAATTACCATATCGATCTCACCGAAGTTATTCGTTATGCCGTTGATTCAGGTGCCAAAGTGATTAACTGCAGTTTTGGAATTTCTCAGCCGTCTCGTGATTATTTGGCGCATCTTCGCGAGGCGATTCAATATGCTTCCGAGCGCGATGTGGTCATCGTCGCGTCCGCGGGTAACTCAGGTACGAATAATGATGTGACTGCATTCTATCCGGCCAACTTCTCATCTGAGTTTGATAACGTCATTTCGGTCGGCGCGAGTACGAGTCATGATCAAGTATGGGAATATTCTCAGTATGGCGAGAAGACCGTCGATTTCTTTGCGCCGGGCGATGACATGCTCGTGATCGCGCGTGATTCGGTTTACGTGCGGTCCGAGGGAACATCTGAAGCGGCACCAATCGTGACCGGTGTGGTGGCGCTCATGCGACAGGTGAATCCAAAATTATCGGCCGGAGATGTGAAGCGAATTTTGCGCGACACTTCAGACAAGTTGCCGGCGTTCGCACGTAAGTCGGTGAGCGGGGGACGAGTCAATGCGGCAGCAGCGGTGAGTGCAGCAAGTCGGGCTGGCAGTTCATAAAATTTAGCATTCAGCCAATTACTTCGAAATATCCACAGGTGTCGGCGGGACCTCTTTAATTTTTTGCGACGCTTTCGGGTCAGTCGTAGGCAATGCTTCAGTGCCGCCGACGGCTGAGTCTGGTGCCTTTGAAGTGCCTGCCGGAACGACAACGGTCTTCTTTTCCTTCGCGAGGAGATCCGGTTTCGCCTTTAAGACTCTGATTGGATTGCCTCCCGCATTCATCATCACTGACAAACAATAGGCGTCTCCATCTTTCATTCGCTTACCGAGGATTTTGTTGGCTTGATCGAGGAGTGGCTGGTCACCACCGCGATCTGAAAGTTCGAGAATCGGTTTGCCCTTATCATCTGCCAAGACGACGGCACCATCGACAGTCTGCTTCTTTCCGCAATAGTTGTTAGAGCCTGCGAGTAAGGGCAGAGCTAAAAAGCTAGATCCCAAAATTAAAAACACCAACGCAAATACTTTCATAAAACTTCCTTAATCCTTTAATTCGACCCAAGTTAATCCATCACCGCCGGTTTCAGCCGTGCCAGCTTGCCATTTTTTTACATAAAGACTTCTTGAAAGATGACTGCGAATCGCTTTTTTCAACGAATCGGTACCGTGACCGTGAATGACTTTAATTCGGTCTTCCTGATGAACGGAAGCCGTATCGAGTTGCATTTCTAAAAGCGCAATCGCTTCTTCAACGCGTTTTCCGCGCACGTCGACGACGCGATCCTGGTTGCCGGGTAAAAATGAATAATGCTGCGACTTGCGCATTATATCTTTAGTTGGATTTGTCGCGACATCCGGCGGCCGGATATCTTGCCAGGGAACCATGAATCTCATCGACTGCGAAAGGACGGCGACCTCGCCTTTGCCGGAGGGCTTACTTTGAACAATAGCGTCGCGGCCAATACTTGGAACAAAAACTTTTGATCCGGGCGGAAAACTCTGCGCGAATTCGTCGGCTGATTGAATCGTCGGTTCGGGCGGGGCTTCTTTTGGAGTGCTTGCTTTAATAATTTTAGGCAGATCAACTTTTATTTTCTCAAGCTCTTGATGGCGCTTGAAAATATCGTCGATTTTTGATTCACGAATTATCGAATCTACTTTTCGCTCGGCTCTTTTAACCGATTGATTGAGCATTTCATCTTTTTCTTTTTGAAATTTAGCAATTATGGTCGAATATTTTTCGCGCTCTTTTTCGGTACGTGATTTCTGGGTCTCGAGTTCATCTTTCAAATTCGAAAGTTCATGCCGAAGCTTGTCGACATGCTCAAGATCCTTCTGAAATTTACGATGTTCGGGAGTTAAAAACGAAAGAGCTTTCTCAAGTATCGTTTCAGAAACTCCGACTCGCTTTGCAGTTTGAATTGCAAGAGATTGTCCCGCGACACCCATCAAGAAGCGGTACGTGGGGCCTTTCAGTCGATCAAATTCGAGGCTCCCATTGACAACGCCGGACTCCTCTTTCCAGCCCGTTTTTAGTGCTCCCAGATGCGAACTCACGATTCCGAAGACATTATTGTTGGCATAAGACTCGATGAAGCTTCGGGCAAGTGCCGAACCTTCTTCGGGGTCAGTGGAGCCGCAAATTTCGTCGATCAACAACAGGTGATCATGGCCCTTTGCTGATGCGGCCCGATTCAGCGTCTGTAAGTGGGCGGCAAACGTACTCAAGTTGGCATCGATGCTTTGTTGGTCACCAACCGAAACGATGATGTCTAGAAAGAAAGGGAGCTTTGAGCCATCTCGAGCCGCAATAAAAAGTCCGCAGCGAGCCATTTGCGCGGCGAGCCCGATTGCCTTTAGTAAAACTGTTTTGCCGCCGGCATTGGGTCCGGACAAAAGTAGGATCCGATGCTCCAGATCTAAATCGACATCATTTGGTACTACTTTTAAATTATTTAACGCCAAAAGCGGGTGGCGAAGATCGCGAAGTTCTAATTTATTTTCATCGAACGTGCAGGGGAGTGCATTCAGGGCAACTGCAAGCTGAGCCTGCGAAGTGCGGATATCGAACTCAAGAAGTACATCGCGCGAGTCTTCGAATTCACGGACCTGCGTCGCGAGATATTCGGAAAGCTCCATTAGAAGTTTTTCGATCTCTTGCTCGATCTCAATTTCGATTTCACGGACGCGATTATTCAGCGGAACAACCTCTTGAGGTTCCATGAAGACTGTTTGCTTCGTCTGGCTGGTGGAGTGAATGATGCCCTCGAGCGAATGGCGCATCCCGCTTTTCACCGGCAGAACCCATCGGCCCTCGCGGGTTGTGACGTACTTTTCTTGAAGTGTCGATTCAAGTTGATGATTTCTTAAAATTTTATCAAGGGTCGACTGAACGAGGCGGCTCTGCTGACTTTTTTCATTCCACAAGCGAAACATCGTTTCGCTTGCATCGTGACGGATTTCTCCGTCCGCCGTCATGATTTGATCGATGGCCGACAGCGGTTCTTCAGCATTCATCAAAGAGCTTTTTAATTTTTTAGCCCATTCGCTCTGGTAGGGCTCGATCGTTTCGCGAAGTGCGATTACCTCGATCGAAAACTGACGTACGTCACGAAGCTCGAGTGTTTTCAGTGTCGCTTTTTTTTCGAGGCGAGCGTGCCATGTCGAAAACAGATCGAGGCTTTGACAGAAAGGTCGTACTCCACGATTTAAAATTTGAACGGCATCTTCGATTTGACTAAACTGACTTTTGCAATCGTCGGCAGATGAAAACGGCTGAGTCCCAGCCAATTCAACTCGAGCCGCTTCACAAGTTGCGAAACGGGCTAGTCGTAATTTTATTTCATCCCAATCAAGATTTTTTATTTCGTTCAATCTGGTTACCTCGCCAGAGTATTATCAAGCAGAGAATAATGATGAGCGCATCTACGAGCCAAGGTATTTTTGCATAAATTGTGAGTTTTGGATTTTTCTTAAATGGGATATCAAAAATGTGGGCCCATTCTGCCCCAAGTGGTCCACGCTCGAGAACAGTACCGTCAGCGAGGGCGACCGTTGAAATGCCGGTATTGGTGGAGCGAATGACCGGGCGGCGAAATTCAATGGCTCGCGAGAGAGTCATATAGCCATGCTGATAGGGCTCCTGCCACTCGCCATACCATGAATCGTTCGTCACATTGACGATGACTTCGGCACCTTTTCGAACGAGTTCCGCAGAAAAATCTGGGAATAAGCTTTCATAACATATCTGTGGGCCAATCATGATGCCGCCAAGAGATTTTACTTGAGGGCCAGGGCCGTGCGCAAAATCTCCGGTTGGAAACCAAGTTTTCATGATCGGGAAACGATCTGACAATGGCATATATTCGCCGAAGACGAGAAGGATGGTTTTAAAATAAGACGGCCATTGAACTCGTCCATCTCTTTCGAAAATGAAAAAGCTATTCGTAACCTTATTTGACGCTGGATCTTCACCATATCCGCCGGATATAAGCGGGACTGTCGACTCTTGAACCAAATCTACAATGGCGCGGGCTTCGAAGTCGCGAGGTTCAGGTGTCAGAATCTCAAGTGGAATTGCCGTTTCTGGCCAAACTGTAAAATCAATCGGCTTACCTTGAACACTCGAATTTTGTTTGTAGGCGGCGAGGGTCAACTCC
This sequence comes from Bdellovibrionales bacterium, assembly GCA_043735865.1. Lineage (GTDB taxonomy): Bacteria > Bdellovibrionota > Bdellovibrionia > Bdellovibrionales > UBA1609 > CAYHVK01. The sequence goes on along the minus strand of JAYTDP010000019.1, from coordinate 383 downwards.
ACATATTTGTTAATAATTTTTTCGCGAAAACGTCCGCCGTTCTCTGAGTATTCCTTTTCTTGGTTTCCGATGTTGGCTTGAGTTATCAAAACACGAATATCAGAATCAGGTTTTTCTAAAGTTCGTTTCACCAGAATGCCCGACGCATTTAGAATGAGGAAGCCGACAATAAAAAGCGCGATTTGTTTTTTTGCTTTGGGTAGATGCCGATTCTGCCAAATCGAGTAACTCGCCAGATTTGCGATGATGACGAAACTCGAAATTCCTTGAAATCCCACAAGTTCGGCAAGCTGGCTGATGGGCAAGTCTGACCAAAAAAAAGTAGTTCCATAATTCCATGCAAATATCGTTGGAAAGTGGCGCTCGAATAGCGCGGTCAACAG
>JAYTDP010000018.1:0-3393 GCA_043735865.1 Bdellovibrionales bacterium | reverse complement strand
CACCAATCATTTGCAGCCCAAAAATGCACGCTCGTTTAAGCTTTTATTTTTGTTTTTTGCACTGACGCTTCTTTTCGTAAACGTTCTTTCCATTTATGTTTTTGCCGATCCGCGTGTGGGATCTCCGGCCCTTCTGACTATCTGGGGAGTCGCGATCACTTTTTTTGTCTCGTGCACTTTGTGGTTACTTCGCGGGCGCATTGAGAATGCGCCTTTACTCGCAGCGGTCGCGACGGCCGTCCTCGGGTTCTTTTATTGTTCTCTGCTTCCATACTTCATGGTTCGAATTCTCTATGCCGAAAACGGAATCGCATGGTTTTCGATACTCGCAATGGTGGTCTTCGCAGGGGATACCTTTGCTTATTTTGGCGGAATTTGGCTTGGTAAAAATAAATTAATGCCGTCCCTCTCTCCTTCGAAAACAGTCGCGGGCTCGGTATCTGGTCTTATTGGCTCCGCCCTCGCGGGACTTTGGGTTGGTAGCGTTTGGATCTCAACTGTTCCAATATTTTATTTAATAATCGCTGCGGTCTTTGCCGCTTTCCTCGCTCAAAACGGCGACCTGTTTGAGTCCCTGATCAAACGTGTAGGTAACGTTAAAGATTCTGGACGCATCATGCCTGGTCACGGCGGCGTTCTTGATCGACTAGACGGATTGTATTTCGCGGCACCTGCCATCTTTGCCGCTGTGCTCTTCTGCCAGTAGCTACGACTAGTCTGTAGCAAAATCGCTGGTACGCCATACAATTCAAACCTAAAATAACGGAATGGATTTTATTTTAGCATCTCTACAGGGTCTTACTTCGGGTTTTGGTTCTTTCATCCTCCTTCTTGGACTTCTGATTTTCGTCCATGAATTAGGTCACTTTGCGGCGGCAAAATATTACGGCGTACGCGTCGAAACTTTTAGCCTCGGGTTCGGAAAAAAAATTCTGAATTATAAACGCGGTGATACGACATACGCGCTTTCGATTATCCCACTCGGCGGCTACGTGAAAATGTACGGCGACGATCCTTCTGCAGTTTTGCCTGAAGATCAGAAGCAGTATTCTTTTCTGCATAAGCCCGTGTGGCCACGAATCGTGATCGTACTTGCGGGTCCGCTCATGAATCTATTCTTCGCGATATTTTTATTCGCGATATTAGGAATTGCGGGAGAGCGCGTTCCCAGTACACAAATTGGTGATATTTTAGATTCGACTCCCGCTTTTGCCAGCGGATTTCGCTCGGGCGATAAAATCGTCGCCGTCAATTCGACGCCGGTACGACAGTGGAAAGACGTAAAAGATGTCGTCGAAGACAATGCCGATCACACCTTAACGTTCACTGTTGAAAGAACAACTGGCGAAGCCAAAGAAACAGCTGAAGTCACTGCGACACCGAAGTTGATTGCCAACCCGTTTATATTTTCGACAAAGAGTAAAGTAGGAAACATTGAGGGCCTTGCTTTGGATTCGCGCGCGGCCGTTGTCGGCGTCAGTGATCCGAACAGTCCCGCAGGAAAAGCCGGAATAAAATCTCTCGATTTGATTGAAGAGATTAATGGCTACAAAGTCAGTTATTGGCGCGATCTCGGCCCGATTTTAAAAGCTGCAGTTGCGAAATTGAACGAGGCTGGAAAAATTGATTTTAAAGTTCGCTCAACTGCGAATATAGACGATGGCAAAGAAAGCCCACTTCGCTCGATCTCTATGTCTAAAGAAATGATCGGCAATGCAACCGTAACGGACGAGTTCGGTCTTCTTGATCCACAGACTTTCCTCGCGACAGTTAAAAAAGGTTCGCCGGGACTTTCATTAAAAGGCATTGCTAACGATTCTCCCGCGACAAAAGCAGGACTCCAATCAGGAGATCAGCTAGTCGAAATCAACGGGCAGGCCATCAAGGTATGGGAAGACGTCCTTGGCCAAGTAAAAGGATATAAAGAATCAAAAGACGGTTTGAAAGTGACTTATCGCCGCGCCGGCGAATTAAAAACCGCAACAGTTTATCCAGAAATGACCGAAATTCCCGATGCGTTGGGCGGGCTTGATAAGCGGTTCGCAATCGGAATCACACCGGGAATTATGAATTCTGGTAATCCTCCGACTACGATCAAATACGGCCCTGGCCAGGCGCTTTGGCAAGGCGTGAGGTCGTCTTACGACTTCTCAGTTCTAATCGGCATGAGTATGGTTCGTCTAATTCAAGGCGAAGTATCAGCACGCAATGTCGGGGGAGTGATCACAATCGGTCGCGTAGCGAAACAGTCGCTTGATGCGGGATGGGATATTTTCGTCAAGACCATGGCAGTGATCTCGATCAATTTGTTCTTACTCAATTTATTACCAGTACCCGTTCTCGACGGCGGTCATCTTTTATTTTTTACAATTGAAGGCATCAAGGGAACTCCGATCAGCTTGCGCAAACTCGAAGTTGCTCAACAAGTGGGATTGGCTCTTCTTCTTTGTCTTATGGCGTTCGCGCTATTTAACGACATCACTCACTGGATCTCGTCGAGATAACCCGCTATGGTGAGTGTCATGTGGACACTCGCCGCCGAAACCAGCAGTACAACTGGCAGCCTTGCACTTTTGAAAAATTCCGAAGTGCATGCCTTTGTCGATTGGCCGTCCGAGAGATCGCATAGCGAAAAAATCACGATCGAGTCCGAAGCTTTACTTAAACAATTTGATTTGGAACTCGCAAATATTGATCGCTTTGCGGTTTCAACCGGGCCCGGAAGCTTCACCGGCATTCGCGTCGCCCTTAATTTTATTCGCACGCTCGCGTACACTTTCGATAAGGCGGTTTTATCGGTCGATAGTTTGTATTTGCTAGCGGCCCCGGTGCTTTCGAAAAAGCTAGACGTTGGTCGCGAAGTCCTTTGCCTTCAATCGGCTTTTCGAAATTTAATTTATTGCGCTCACTATAAAAAAAGCGCTCAAGGATTTGAAACTTTACTTTCACCGTGCGCACTGACCGTCGACCAGACGAAGGGCCTGATAAGAGAGAAAACACTCGTCGTTGGTCGAGCTTTTTCTGCTTTTCAACAGGTCTTTGATCCAGAATTTCTAAAAAAATGCGAGCGAGACAAATCGCTTTTAGATGAACCTCACGCCCGAAATTTTGCCGACGTTCTCTCGGTCGGTGGTACTAACCCTCAGATTTTACGGTGGATTGATACGAAACCACTTTATATCCGTGCGTCAGAAGCCGAAGAGAAGCTAAGACAAAACGTAAGGAAATAAACGGTTTGAGTAATCAGAATCCATTATCTCAGGTGAGAGGCCAAAGCCAGGCAAGTTCTATCATCGTCGCAATCGGTGGTGGAAAAGGTGGCGTTGGCAAATCGTTTATCTCGACGAACCTCGCGATCTTCCTCGCAAACATGGGATTCAACACGACACTTTA
>JAYTDP010000017.1:0-3071 GCA_043735865.1 Bdellovibrionales bacterium | reverse complement strand
CGTCTCGACGATAAGTCGGGCGACCACCTTTTAGAAGTGAAAAAAGATCTCGCGATTCACGTGGGTCCGAAGTGGGGAGTCGGTGTTGACACCGAAATTCTCGAGACAATTCGCTCCGCTTGTGCCGAAGGCCAGATGCTCGACATTGAATATGATTCGGCAAGTTCAGGCAAAACAGGCTTAAGAAAAGTAGGCCCGCACTTTCTCTATTTTTCGAAAGGCGCACTCTATTTGCTCGCGCATGACGTCGCCGATCAAAAAGTGAAGACATTTGCACTCCCGCGTTTTCGATCCGCCGCAATGATTGACGAATCTTACCAAGGAGAAGCGATTGATCCGGACACCTATTTTGCGAACTCATTCGGAGCCTATGTCGGAACAGAAGCAAAGCATGTCGAGCTCCTCTTCTCACGTCAGATCGGAATGTTCATCCGAGAACGTCAATATCATCCGTCACAAAAAACCATCCCCTTCGAAAGCGGTTTTAAATTCGAATTTGAAATTGCGATCACGCCGGAATTTATTCAGTGGATTTTAGGCTTCGGAGCCGACTGCACGGTCATCGAACCTCAAGAGCTGAAACAAGAGCTTAAAGATCGTGCCGAAAAAATCTTAAAGATGTACCGCGCGGCCGGCTAGTAGACGTTCTGCGCAAGCAGGCGTTTATAGATCGAATGACTTTCTTCATCATAACAGCAAAATATAATCTCTTCGATGTCTTGATCGTTCAGATGGCCTTGAGCCACTTTGACAGCGATCTTCGCGGCCGGAAATTTCGGGTATCCGTATATTCCAGTGCTAATGCATGGAAGTGCGATTCTGCGCGCTTGCAGCTTCTTCGCTGCTTTTATGCAGTTTAAATATGCACTTTCAAGGAGAGACGGCGACTCGTCAGGATTTAAAAAATAACGTGGGCCGACGGCGTGGATGATGTGGCGCGCTTTAAGCTGGTATCCCGCCGTTGCCACCGCATCGCCGGTTTCGCAGTATTTGAGCGCCCGGCACGCCGCTTCGAGTTCTGGGCCCGCGGCTTCAAAAATAGCTCCACAAAGGCCTTGGCCTCGTAATAAATTATTATTAGCGGCATTGACCACGGCATCGACTTCGAGAGTGGTAATATCACCATGATGGAGAGAGATCTTGGCCATGGACCTCATGTATCACAGTGAATTAGATTTGTTTATTTATTTATTTATTGGAGAAAGAATGAAACTAAAGCTGATATCATATTTTATTTTTTTAATTGCCAGCTCGGTAAGCCTCGCCCAAGAAGGAAAGTGGGTTTTCATCAACGGTAAATACATCCCTTATCGCGCGAGTGGTCGATATGAAATTAACGGAGAGACTATCTTTTACAAAAACGAACGCACTTACGACCGTCTGCCCGAAAATAAGAGCAAAGATGGTCTCGATCCTTATGGGCGACCGATAAGCAAAGCAGCGGCTCCGCCGAAATCGGGGCCTGCAGTGACGACTAAGACCATTGAGGCCAACATCAACAGACTAAAAGCGCAATCGCCGCCCCCTGCGGCGTCGCCAGTCGCGCCGCCAGTGACGCCAGCGACCACGGTCAACGCGGCTCCGCCTCCGCCGACAGAGCCACAAGGTGAGAAGCCACTCGCCGAGCCTTACAAAAGCTATTGAGTGCGTCGGCGCAAAAATAAAAAGTAATAAATGAGGCCGGTGAATGCGCCACCCAAGTGAGCGCCATGACCGATCTGAAGCCCGCCGCCTTGAGTTTGAGCCATAAGTCCCCACAAATCCAAACCTACAAATGCCAAGGCGCCAAACATAGCGGGGATCGGTATCAATCCGAAAATGAAAATCCGCTCTTTCGGAAACATCAAACAAAAAATCATGACGAGTCCGGCGATTGACCCCGACGCGCCGAGTGCCGGCATTTCTGGTTTGTGCATCAAAAAATTCGAAGTCATCGCGTGACTGAGCGACGAAATAATTCCGGCAACGATATAAAAACGCAAAAACGAGGCACGCCCTAAAACGGGAATTAAGATCGAACCGAAACTTCTTAAAACTAACATGTTAATTAAGAGATGAAGGCCGGTATTATGCGAAAAAACCGAAGTGAGCAGAACCCAATATCTGCCGGCGAGAAGATGATTCCAACTCACCAAAAAATTATCAGCCATAAATTCAGGCGTCAGGCTTGAAAAGTTCCACAAATAGAAGACAACGACATTTAGAATTAAAATGAGAGTCAGGAGATTGGACTTTCGACGCATAGTAATGGAGGTAACATACCAGGTTCTTAATGTGGAGCCGTGGGACAACGAGTTGTCGGACGTGCTTTTCTGCCACATTTCATGGCTCCAAACCCCAATAAAATCGCGGACCCCATGGTTTCAGCTTTGCAATAAAGCGGCAGTGTAGTTCGGTAAAATAATTATTTTGAAAAGGAGTCTATTATGCATCCAAGAAGATTTGCCCTCATCGCGGGTATCGTTATGCTCGCTACGGGTTTGCTCGCTCTCGTTGTTCCAGGTCCAGTTGCTGGTTTGCCAGTGCTACACCTCGAGCAAAGCTACGGATTTTTTCTCAACTTATTCCCGATGAATATCGTGAGTAAGGTCGCCTCTATATTAATAGGTGCAGCCGGTATCGCCGCTGCCAGCATGAAAACGACTTCTCTTCCCAACTCAATTCGTTGGTCGAAAGTTGTATTTTTTGTGATGGGAGCTTTGGCAATTCTAGGGCTATTCCCAGAGACCAACACTCTCGGTGGATATTGGCCGCTTTTCGGTGCTAGCTTCTGGTCAAGTGCAGCGTTCTCAGTTCTCGGTGCTTGGTTCGGTTATTATATGAGCTCAAAGGTTCATAAGCCGACCAAAGCGGAACTTGATTACCGGACTCCGCTAACGAACGCTCGCTACTAATATTAAAGCCTCTGCGATTAGCAGGTTTGCCTCGGCTGTTGAAGCCGGGGTTTTTTTATGCGATAGATACCCCATGCCCTCATTCGATATCGTCTCGAAAATTAACCTGCAAGAAGTTGAAAATGGTGTGAACCAAGCGAAAAAAGAAATCGAAAGCCGATTCGATTTTCGCGGGAG
>JAYTDP010000016.1:0-6029 GCA_043735865.1 Bdellovibrionales bacterium | reverse complement strand
TCGTACGGCTCTCCTTGGTTCCGGTACCTCAATGACATTTCGACGACCTATAAGGGCCCGCAATTTCATTTCACCGACGTTTTCATGTTTGCTTGCGACCTTGAAAAGAGCCCGCGCTTCTCCGAGCTAAAAGAAACTCATGAAGGACGAAGTGAAGCCGATAACGTTCTTAAAAATTTCAATACGAATGGCCGCACGATCGCGATTCAAACGCGTACGAGTGAAGAAAAAAAGAATTGGGAGGCCGACAAGTGGAAGGCCCTCCTCAAATCACTCTCTCGAGCTTACCCTGCGGATAATTTTGTTCTGCTTGGAGCTCCGAACGAGATTGAATACCTCACCGATTTAAAAATGGGTGCGGATAGTGAACGCATTCAGATCGCAATCTGCTCGATGGCGGGTGCCTACTCGATTCTCAAAAAATCGAATTTTGTTCTTTCGGTCGATACGAGCATTAAACATTTGGCAGCGGCGACCTCGGCAAAAGTGATCGAGCTCTCCTTGGGTAGCAGTGATTACCAGCAGACCGGAATTGCGAAAAGCAATTCCTATATCATTCGCTCGAAAGAGAAGTGTGCTCCATGCCCGCATTCGAGCCCCTGCAGCCGTGAAAAGAGATTTTGCTCGATCAATATAAGCTCGGATGCCGTGTTTGCAGTTATGTCGACACTGCTTGCCGGACGACCTTCGGCTCTCAAAACGATCGCAACGGATATTGCTGACGAGGCGGAACTGCTTGAAACACAAGTTTCGAATTTTGGTTTCTGGCTCGCACTGCCGGTTGCCGCGAATGCGTCGTCGAGCCTCGATCGCATAACTGAATTGGCCGCATGGAAATACATGTTCCAAAAAACCAATGATAAGGTCTCCCAAATCGGAAGTCTTGGCCTTGAACTGAGCAAAAGTGTATCGCGCTTAGAGTTTATTGATTCGGATTTTGAGGCACTCGATTTCGAACTCTCGCAAGAGGAGCAATTGCTTCAGCGGGCGCAAACTGAAATTGTGGGGGTCTTGAAGGAATGGGGCCGATCCCCTACTAGAGAAGACATTGTGACCAAGAAGCTTCAGTCGCTTGAAGCCAATCTCGGCTGCGGACAGCTTCTCACGACAAAATGGCTCGAACGCAACGGGCAAGGTCTCGGCCAAATCCGCGCTGTGCAATCGCAATTCGACGACATTCAAGAGTTGAATCAAATCCAATTAAAAATCTTAAGAACAATTGAAAAATCGGAGAGGTCACAATGAATAATAATGAACTCGAGAATAAGTTGCGCAAATCTCTCGAGCGTTTAGAAAAGTCGGCGGAGAAATTAATCGCGACAACGGGTTACACTCGCGAAAGCCGCAAAATGAAACTTTTGGCCGAATTAATCCGGGAGCAATTAAAAAATGAAAATACTCGTCATTCAACTGGCGCGCTTCGGTGATATTTATCAGACGTGGCCAACTCTTAAAGGGCTGAAGCGTCTTTATCCCGAGTCCGAAATTACATTTTTAGTTCGAGAAAAGTTCGCTGCCGCGACCGAAGGCGTTTCGTCTTTTGTTAAAGTCGTCACTTTCGCGACCGCCCACATTCTCGCCCCGGTGCTTTTCGACGCTCAAGGCGAAAGCGAAGCAGCTAAGCGTCTCGATGCATTTATTGCTGATCACCAAGGCCAATACGATCAGATTATCAATCTGACCTTCTCTCCTTTCAGCAGTTACTTAACCGACACACTCTCAAGCGAGCAAACGTTGATTCGAGGATATACGCGTACTTCCGACGGGCACCTTGATATCCCTGACGATGCGAGTGCTTATTTCTACGCTCAAGCCGGAGTCGCCCAAAAAAACCGTATTCACATTACCGATTTGTTCGGCATGGTGGCGGGAGTCAATATCGAGGTTCAAGACTTTGACGCGAATTTCGAGAGCGCTAACGATGCAGGGGTCGGATCAATCGTTGTGCAAGTTGGAGCGAGCACTTCAAATAAAACTCTGACCTCGTCGCAGTGGACAAAAATCATTCGTACATTAAGCGCCAAGACTCAAAATAAAATTTATATTGTCGGATCCCGAGAAGACCGAGGTATTCCACTCTCGATTCACGGGCTCACAAATGTGATCGATATGCGTGGGTCTACAAGTTTGCGAGCGACTTTTGCGCTTATCAACCAAGCGCAATTTGTAGTCGCCCCCGACAGCGTCACTGTACACATGGCATCACTTAGTGATGTCCCAGTGTTACAATATTCAGTGGGTCCCGTCCGCTTTTGGGAAACCGGTCCACGCGCGATCGGCAGCCGCATCGTGCGAATCGGTGAAGAAACTCTAAATGTAGATTCAATCATGCAAGAAGAAGCTGAACGAATGGTGACTGGCGCGCCACCGCTCGCCAGTACCTTCGAAGCCACAGGTGAGAGCGGAGTCATCTATAGTGGCCAACTTGAAAACGACGACCAAATTGAATTTTTCAGTTGGGAACTAATTAAAGCTCTCTATATGGAAAACGGGTATCCCGAAATTCAAGAAAACAGAACCTACTTGGCTTTCCTGCGGCTGACAGAGATCGTCGACCTTGGACTCGAGCAACTTTCATTTGTCAGGCGCCCCCAGTCTCAAGAGATCGCATTTAAAATTTTGAATGAGATCGACGCTCTTATGGACGCCGTCAGCGAACTCGATAGTCGCGTCCGTCCGATGGTCAATTGGTTTTTAACTCAAAAAATTCGCATCGGGCCCGGCCCATTCGAATCTGTCTTAACCCAAACTGAAAAGATTTTTGAAGATATGCAACTGATTCTAAAAGTTTATAATCGAGGTGTGGAATGGAACGCGGAATTACCAAAGGACATGACATGGAAACCTTAGGGTGGGATAAGAACGCATTGTCGACAGAGTTCGATAATTGCGAAAATTTGAGTTCGCTCATTACTCGTATCGAAGATCGGTTAGCCGCCGACAAGAAAGTTCTTTGTCACGTCACAGTGAACGGACTTGCGCTGACCGAGCTCGATGAAGCGCGTTTAGCAGAGACCAAGTGGGAGTTGATTGACCGTGTTGATATTCAGTTTAGATCAAGTGACCGACTAGTGGAGGACGCAGCGGTTGATTTAAAAACATGGATTGAAGTCTTTAAAAAAGATCTTTTACAAAGATCCGAAGAGCTTCGCAATAAAGGGACCCTCAGTGCCTTTCATTTCTCACTCATGGTCGCTAATTTCACGTGGTTGTTTGGTGCCATTCAGGCGATGCAAAGTCATCGCCCAGAAGCGAATTGGAAAGCCGCGGAAGAGCGTTTCAGCCGTGCCATCAAAGAGGTGGAAGTTTCGTATAAGACTTCGGATTTCATCGCCTTAGCTGACGTCATCGAATATGAAGTTACGACCGCCCTCGACCAATGGCGGGCCCTCCTCCAAACCATTACCCCGGATTGACTTCAATATCGGGTTAGGTACGAATGAGAGATGGCGACTCGGCGGCAGATCCTTTGGATCGGCACTACACATCCATCTTTAAAAGCATTTAGCACTCGTATGCGTGCGATTAAATCATCGGCCCTATTGAAGCCGGTGAAGAGCGAGCCACCCATTATTGTTGTGAACGAGAACGAACCCGAAGATACGCTACTCGCTTTGAAAAAAAAATGGCCTAGGTACCGGGGTCGCCTGATCGTTCTTTCATATAACCAAAATGACGAACCGGAATTGGCAGAAAAATACGTCGAGCTGATGAATCATCACCCCATCGACGGTTTTTATCAAATACCGAGCGATGTCAAAAGACTCACTTTGATTCTTCAGTCCGAAATTAAAAAAGCGAATAAACCAGAGCCGCAACTGCCTCTAACCGGTGAGGCCTCTGACCAAGATTCCGATTCGTCCACCGATCTTGCACAGATGATACAAGCGCGCACTGAAACTTCAAAAACTGAAATTGAATCGAAGGTTTCGAAAGTTCGTGGGCTCATTCGCTTCTTAAAAGAACTTTCGACTGTGCAATCGGTCGACGAACTTATGAATCTTTTGAGGCTGGAGATGCGGGTTTTCCCTCAGGTAAAAACTCCGCTCCTTGCTAGTTTAACATTACAGAACACTTTGCGGATTCATTATTTTCAAGGGAGTCAGCTCTTAAGCAAGAGCTCAGATCAGATCTGGCCACAATCGTCGATGATTCGTTCAAATGACAAAAAAGATAGCCTCTACTTGGCCAACTTATTCGGACGGCCCTTTGCAAAGCTCGTCGCCGTCCCATTAAAAGTCGGAAGCATTACTGCGATGCTTTATTTTGAGCATGCGTTCGGGGAAAAAGATTTAAGCGAATTTTTGAAATTTCTCGAGGCTCGATTGCAACCGGTTTCTATTGCATTAGATCGTCTCTTTCTCGAGGGAGATTTAAAAGACGCATCCCTGCTTTGGGAGCGCACCTTTGATAGCCTACAAGATCCCATCGCTATTTTTGACAATGAAGGGGACATGCTCCGCGCCAACCGCGCCTTCGCTGAAAAACTGGAGGGCATCGATGATGCACAGCTTTCAGATTCAAAAATTATTTTTAACAACCGCGTGTTCGAGAAAAAAGCGTATCCAATTGCGCTGGTAAAAGGAGAAGAGCCAACCAATGTCGTAAATCATTACGTTGATGTCACATTGTCGCATGCTCTTCAGCGTCAAATGATTCAGAACGAAAAAATGGCGGCACTCGGTCACTTGGCGGGTAACATCGCTCATGAATTAAATAACCCCCTGACGGGAGTACGAAGCCTCGCTCAAATTCTTGTGACCCAGGTAGAACCTGAAACAAATCAGTCCAAAGATCTTATCGAGGTCGAAAAAGCGGCCGAGCGATGCCAATCGATCATTCGTAACCTACTCGATTTCTCTAGCGGTGGCCTTCACAACAAAGAGTCCATTTCTCTCAATGAAATTATTAAAAGAACATTGCCCCTTTTGAAAACCGCGATGGGGCGCTTCCGCCACGATGTCGTCTACGATGATCACAACCTCGACGTTTTTGTCGAGCCGCAGCTCATGCAGCAGGTTGTTTTCAATTTGATTAAGAACGCCTGTCAGGCCATGAGCGACGATAAGCTCGATGGTCGTTGGGAAGAAAAGGGCGAGATAATTATTGAAACCCATAAAGTAGGTAAATGGGCCGAACTTACAGTGAGCGACACCGGCACCGGCATTCCATCTGAAATCCGTGACAAAATTTTTGATTTTTTCTTTACGACTAAAAATCCAGGGCAGGGGACCGGGCTCGGTCTTAGTATGAGTAAAAACATTATTGACGAATTTGGCGGAACAATATCGGTCGAGAGCGAAGTCGGCAAAGGTTCGACGTTTAAAGTTCGCCTTCCGATTGCCGCAGGTCCAGTATGAAGATACTCATCGTCGACGACGAACCCCTCGTTCGTCGCTCCATCATGCGGGCGGCGACTTCCCGGGGGCATCAGGTCATTGAAGCACCAGACGGCGAAAGCGGTTTAAAACTGTGGCGTAGTGAGAGCCCGGACTTGGTTTTTCTTGATGTCTTAATGCCCGGACTTACGGGGCCACAGGTCTTAAATGAGATGGGGCCAAATTTTGAAGCTCGAGTGATATTAATTTCCGCTTACACCGGTGAATATAATGTCGACACCGCGAAAAATTTAGGTGCTGATCTCTTTATTCCCAAGCCGTTTCATAATATCTTTGAGATAATTGAAACGGCCGAAAAACTGTTCAAGAGCTAGGAGTTCGCAATTAGACCTTTTCCCGCCGTCCTCGAAGATCCACCAACTATTAAGGCTCCCGGCTTTGTTATGAAGTTGAGTCTGACGGGTTTTTTATTTGAGCTTGATCAGGTCAACTTTAGAATCGGCGCGGTTATGCAAGCGACAATGACTCTTCCGCTTACTGAAGTCGTGGTGATCGATCAAGTTCGCACGATCAAACATTACGACAGATTTTTTCGTCGGCCACCGAAAAAAAACGCGCAGGGTGTAGCGGTCATGCCCGAAGAAAAACCAAAAAAATTAGTCGAAGCTCATTTCATTCATCTCAAACCGG
>JAYTDP010000015.1:0-2337 GCA_043735865.1 Bdellovibrionales bacterium | reverse complement strand
GCGAAAAAGTTGGCAAAATTACGATGAAGCAGATCGAAGAGATCGCAAAAATCAAATTGCCAGATTTAAATTGTCTTTCAGTTGAAGCGGCAGTTTCTCAGGTCACTGGATCTGCACGAAGCATGGGACTGGATGTGGTGAAATAATGAAACAAACTAAACGCGAAAAAGCCCTTACCGGTAAGGTTGATAACGAAACCTACTACGCAACCAACAAAGCCATCGAGCTCGCTGTTGAAACTGCGACGGCAAAATTCGATGAATCAATCGACGTGGCCGTCAAACTCGGTGTGGATCCTGCTCAATCTGATCAGCAAGTGCGTGGAGCCGTAGCTTTGCCGCATGGTCTTGGTAAATCTGTACGAGTTATCGTTTTCGCTAAGGGCCCGAAAGAGCAAGAAGCAAAAGACGCCGGCGCCGACTTTGTCGGTGCGGATGACCTCGTAACTAAAATCCAAGAAGGCTGGATGGATTTTGACAAATGTATTGCGACTCCCGACATGATGGGAACAGTTTCCAAAGTTGCCAAAATTCTTGGCCCCCGTGGTTTAATGCCAAACCCGAAAGTTGGAACTGTAACTATGAATGTTGGCGCAACTGTATCGGCTGAGAAAAAAGGGAAGCTCGCTTTCCGTGTTGAAAAAGCCGGAGTCGTGCACGCAAGTATCGGTCGTAAATCGATGGGCGCTCAAAAACTTCATGATAACTTCATGACGTTTATGAATCAGCTCGTGAAAGCAAAACCGAACACCAGCAAAGGAAACTACTTACTCTCGATCACTGTCGCTTCGACAATGGGTCCGGGCGTAAAAGTGGACGTTGCAAATGCAGCGGGACAGGTCTCATAGACTGACTCGTTTTATATTATTAATTTACCCGCGTCGGAGACAGCAGGAGCCCACGGGCTTAAAGGCTGAAAGATCAGTCACCCGCCGAGACGAGAGAGAATATTGGATTCTTACCTCGTACAGACCTCGCGGTAGCTAACAAACCTAAGGAGGTATAAATGCAGACAAGAGATCAAAAAGCTGTTGAAACCAGCGCTCTTGCCGAAAAGTTCGCGAAAGCGAAAGCGGCATTCCTCGTAGATTTTAAAGGGCTTGATGTCGAACGCGTCACCAAGCTCCGCAAAGCGTTAGCGCCACTTAACAGTGAATTCCGTGTCGTTAAGAACACGCTAGCACTTCGGGCAATGAAAGATTACCCGACGTTCGGCGAACCTCTTAAAGACCAATTCGTTGGTAATAACGGCGTCGTCTTTGCCTACGAAGATGCAAGTGCAGCGGCCAAATTCCTCACCCAGTTCGTGAAAGAAAACGAAGCATTGGTGATGAAAAAAGGCGCAATGGACGGAAAGCTTCTTAACGAAGCAATGGTGAAATACTTGGCGACGTTGCCAGGCAAACCAGAACTTCGCGCGAAGTTACTCGGAACACTTCAGAGTCCAATGGCAACATTGCTTGGCCTAATGAACAATGTCCCGGGCACTTTCGTACGTCTATTAGCCGCACGTCACGAACAACAATCAAAAGCAGGATAAACGGGCGGGATAAACCCGGCTGATTAATAACAATTTTTTTAATAACAATTTTTGAAAGGACCTTAAAATGTCATCAGTAAACAAAGAACAAGTAGTCGATTTTCTATCACAAATGCCGGTAATTGAGCTCGCAGAGATGATCAAAACTCTCGAAGAAAAATGGGGCGTTAGCGCTGCTGCACCTGCCGCTGCTGCTGGACCTGCTGCTGCCGCTGGCGGAGCTGCTAAAGAAGAGCAAACTGAATTTACAGTTATGCTGACTTCTAGCGGCGCGAACAAAATTAATGTCATCAAAGAGGTTCGTGCACTTACAGGCCTCGGCTTGAAGGAAGCGAAAGATCTAGTTGAAGGCGCTCCTAAAGCAGTAAAAGAAGGCGTTTCAAAAGCTGACGCTGACAAAATGAAAGCGGCTCTTGTAGCTGCTGGCGCAACAGTGGATATCAAGTAAGAGATTGAATCTAACTAGAACGTTTTTTTATTCTGCAATTTTAAAAGGTAGAGATGAGCAATCACCTCTGCCTATTTCCTATTTTAATCCTTAAGGGAGTTTGTAATGAGCGGCACCACTCCGGTCACGGCCTCTAATCTAAGACTTCGTCGCAGCTATGCGCGTACGAAGCAATATACTGAGATCCCTAATCTGATTGAACTTCAGAAGCGGTCTTACGAAGCATTCTTACAAAAGGATGTCGATCCAGATCGACGTTCTGGCGATGGTCTTCAAGGCGTATTTAAATCTGTTTTCCCGATTGCTGATTTCAACAATACGGCGAGCCTTGAATTTGTAAGCTATACGCT
>JAYTDP010000014.1:0-6300 GCA_043735865.1 Bdellovibrionales bacterium | reverse complement strand
CGCGCAAGATTTTACCGATCTCTTTGAGATTGAGATCTTCGTAATAATACAAAGAAAGAACTAAGCGCTGGCGCTCAGGGAGTTCTTCAATCGCTTTCGTCACAATTCCCTTAATCGATTTAATTTTTAACTGATTAAACGGATTATTGAGTTTGCAGCTTTCGAGAAGATTGAAGATCGACATTTTATCGACGTTCGAAAATGTATTCGCTTCATCGATAGAAAGGACACTCACCGGTCGTACTTGATTTACGAGATCGTAATATTCATCCATCGTAACGCCCAAGCGAGCCGAAACTTCTTCGTCGGTTGGGGCACGGCCAAATTCGGATTCTAACTGCACGAGTGTTTTATCTAAAAGTTTTGCTTTGTCGCGGACGGAACGCGGAACCCAATCTTGCGCCCGCAATTCATCGAGAATAGCACCACGAACGCGGAATTCTGCGTATGTCTTAAATTTGTTATCGCGTTTTGGATCGTATTTTTCGATGGCATCCATGAGGCCGATCACACCGCTCGAAATTAAATCATCAAGTTCAATATGGGATGGAAGGCGAACGGCGATTTTTTGAGCGATAAACTTAATGAGCGGAGCGTACTCCATGATCAGCTTATCTTTTTGTAACGAGGTGACCTTGGTAGGCTCTTCTTTATACTTATTTAAGAGAACGCTGGCTTTCGCGTTCGCTGCCGTTTTACTCATATCCCCTACCCCTATTTCAATACGTATAGTTTAACAAAAGCCGATTACGTCTAACAGTCCTGACTTACCAATTGCTTACGACGCTTGACCTACAAGTTGCTCCCAGAAGAACTGCATGCCGCCCTTCACATTTGAAAGGTGATTGAAATGACTCAATTTTTCTGTAAGCGCACGAATCGCGATTGAAGACCCAGCCTGAGGTTGTTCGCGCAAAATTAATTGTTGCGACTTTGTTGCCTTACGAAGCTCTCCATCAAGAGGGATTGCTCCTTTGTAATCTAGACCAATGTTCAGGAACTTATGGGTGACGTCACTCAACCGCTTAAAGAGTTGGAGTCCCTCTTTGTCATCTTGAACCATGTTCGCAACAATAGAAAATTTCTGTTCATTATATTTTTTGTTCATCACTTTAATGAGCGCGTACGCATCGGTGAGGCTAGAAGGATCCGGAGTTAATACGACTAAAATTTCTTGTGCCGCCGAATTCAGATACAAAACATTGTCGTCAATGCCTGACGCCGTATCGATCAACATAAAATCGAATTGATTGTGGAGTTCACTGATTTGATCGAGAAGCATCTTTTTCTGCAAGATAGAAGTGTTTTGCAGACCATAAACGCCGCTGCCGCCCGGAATAAGCGAAATATTGGGTGCGACTTCAATCAAAATATCATCGATAGAGCGGGTGCCGTTTAAAACGTGCTCCACACTGCCGGTAGCACGCACGCCAAACATAATATCGACGTTTGCGAGGCCCATGTCTCCATCGAGGATGAGAACCTTTTTATTTTTTTGCGTCAGTGCCAATGCCAAGTTGGATACGAGAGTCGACTTGCCCACCCCGCCTTTGCCCGAAGTGATGCTGATCGTTTTAGTGCATTGATTCTTTGATCCGCCGAAATCAGTACTGGCGCTCATGATTGTCCTCTTTCTTTCTCTTTGTCTTTGAATAATTTTGAAAGGCTGAAAATCATATCAACCACTCGTTCCTTGCTTGCGAATTCGAAGTCTTCTGGAATATGTGAACCGATTCCAAAAGAGTGCATGGGGACTTCATAACGTTTATGAAAGTTATAAATAAGCCCTTGTTGTACGGTCTCGTCGAGCCGCGTGAAAATGACATCGTCAAAACCGATAATTCGAAAGCGATCCGCAATTTCGAATGCATCGGCGTCGCGTGCCAATGCAGATTGCACGAAGTGCGTGCGAATCTTTTCATTCGTCATTGGCGTGATTTGACGGATACGATCGAGCTCTTCGCCCTTTTTCAAATTCGTACCGGCAGAATCGATTAGGATATAATCCATATTTTTAAGTAAATGCTCATAGTTGCGCCAGTCGTTGGCGTTTTGAACGACACCGAATGGTATATTCATGATCTGACAATAAATCTTCATTGAGTCTTTAGCGCCCACTTTGAAAACGTCGCCAGAAAGAACTGCGACTTTCTTTTTCTCTTTCAAAGCCAAATGAGCCGCGATCTTAACAACCGTTGAGCTTTTCCCTTGGCCTGTAGGACCCAAGAACATATGAATACGACCCGCCATTGGTTTTTCAACAACGTCAATTTGATCCAGCATATAGCGAATGACCCAGCCTTCGACAAAGGCGCGTTTTGCTTTATGTTCTGGCGGTAAAGTATCAGCCGCTTGTCGTAATGCTTCCACGATGTGAGGGATCGCGAGACCTGCGTCTTTTAATTTTTTGAAAACACTGGAGAACTCGAAAGGAATTCCTTCTTCAGCTCCCGGATGCATCGAAATAAAATTCTGCGGAACTTTTTGAAAACGCTCGAGCATGCCCTTTAAATTATCAATTTCAGACTTGAGCGCCATAACTTGCGCCGAGTCTTCGGCAGTCGTTTTGCGTTTTGAAGGAAGCATCGTCGGAAGAGCGCTGAAATGATCATTCGCAGCTACTGAACTTTTAATTGCGGTTTGAATTCGTGCTGCGGCAACTGCATCCGGAATCCCTTGAGAGACCGTCACTACAGACGACTTGGACGCTTGTCCGTCCTCATCAATATCAATGTAGCGCATTGATGTGGGACCCGAACGCTTGATCATTGGCGCGGTTACCGTTGCAGCGGCGGCTCTTTGAGTCATCATATCGAAATTGTCGTCGGCCGAAGATCCGTCGATGAACTGGCGCTGAGTGCGGGCTGGCGATTGATTGTAAGTTTCGCGAGTCTTCGCGTTCATTTTACGTTCTGCCAATTGTTTTTGGCGTAACTTGGTATCCGTAATTGCAGCCGTCACTTCAACGCTGGTTTCACCCATGAGTCCGAAGCTTCGCACATTTTCTTTGGCGCCGAGAATGATCGCTTCGGGCCCGAGTTCCCGCTTCACGAGCTCAATCGCTTCTTTAATCGTTTTGGCTTCAAACTTCTTAACTTGCATGTGCGGTTACCTCAACTTGGCCGACCGAGCTGATAGCGGCGTCGGCGGTGATTTCACTGTGCGAAAGAACAATCAATTGCGGAATAAAACGAGCGGTTAATTTATAAATATGTCGGCGCGCAGTCGGGCTTGTGAGAAGGATCGGCTGGCCGGCGATTTCTGGGTGACGCTCAATCGTATTCGCAATACCGGTGATCATATGGTTCGCGGCTTGTGGATCCATTACCAATTGAACTCCCTGCTCTGTTTGCAAAAGGGAGTTCGAGACCAGTTCTTCCAGCTGACGACCCATTGTCATAACGTTGATAGAACCTTCTTCATTAATGTATTTACGAGTGATGCTGCGGCCGAGAGACTTGCGAGTTGCCTCGGTCAAAAGCTCGGTATCTTTCGTACGGTGAGATTCATCTGCCAACGTTTCAAAAATCGTTCTTAAATCACGAATCGAAACTTGTTCGCGAAGAAGGTTTTGAAGAACCTTAACGACAACTCCCAATGAAAGAAGGCCCGGCACAAGCTCTTCAACAACTTTCGGGTATTGCTTTTTAAGATTTTCAACGAGGCCATCGACTTCTTGTCGGCCAAGAAGTTCATGAGCATGACCACGGATAACTTCGGTAATATGAGTCGCCATAACGGTTGGCAAATCAACCACAGTATACCCTGCAAGCTCGGCTTCTTCTTTTTGCATTTTCGAAACCCAAAGAGCATCGAGGCCGAATGCCGGCTCTTTCGTTGGAATACCATCAATTCGACTTACAACATTCCCCGGATCCATCGCGAGCATGCAATCAGGGCGGAGTGTCCCGCCGGCTACTTTATTCCCTTTGATAAGAAGACGATATTCTCCCGGATTTAACTGAAGATTATCGCGAATATGTATGCTCGGAACAACGATACCCAGATCAAGCGCAAACTGTTTGCGGATCGAAACGATTCGTTCGAGCAAGTCGCCAGACTGATTACTCTCTACGATATTAATTAAAGCGTAACCGACTTCAAGCTCGACGAGATCAAGTGGAAGGAGATTCTCAATAATTTCTTTTTTCGGTTTCGCTGCTTCATCCGCGGTGGCCGTGGCCTCGAGCTTACCTTTTTCTTCGGCATTACGAGTGATAATCCAGCTTGTTCCGCCGAGAACGCTCGCTATGAAGAAGAATGGGAAGCCAGGAAGTCCAGGAGTCAGACCAAGTAAGCCAATGATTGAAGCGGCAATTGCAACGGCACGAGGCTTCAAAAATAATTGGTGAGCCATGTCTTGGCCCATGTCTTTTTCAGAACCGTTACGAGTGACGACGATACCAGCCGCAACTGAAATAATGAGCGCCGGAATTTGAGAAACGAGACCGTCACCAATAGTTAACATTGTGTAGTATTTTGCAGCGGTCGAAACATCGAGACCTTTTTGCAAAACACCAATTAAGAGGCCGCCAACAATGTTGACGATCGTAATAATAATACCCGCAATCGCATCACCGCGGACGAACTTACTCGAACCGTCCATCGCTCCGTAAAAGTCGGCTTCTTGCTCAATTTCTTTACGACGAGCTTTCGCCTGCTGTTCGTTAATCAGACCGGCGTTCAAATCGGCGTCGATCGACATTTGCTTACCTGGCATTGCATCTAAAGTGAAACGCGCTGCAACCTCTGCTACGCGGCCCGCACCTTTTGTGACCACGACGAAGTTGATGACGACGAGAATAATAAAGACAACGAGACCGATGACGTAATTGTCTCCGACAACGAAACTGCCGAATGCACCAATAACTTGACCGGCAGCATCGTGGCCTTGATGACCATTTGTTAAAACCAAACGTGTCGAAGCCACGTTAAGCGCAAGTCGAAAGAGAGTTGTCACGAGGAGCAAACTTGGAAAAACGCTAAAATCGAGAGGGCGAACCGTATAAAGAGAAACGAGAAGAATGAGAAGTGAAACTGCGATTGAAAGCGTGAGAGAAATGTCGATAACCCATGACGGAAGCGGGATCAACATCACACCCATGATGCCGATGAGGCCGAATGCCATCATCAAATCGGTGTTTTTAGTGAATTTTTCGAATCTCTTCAGAAAGTGATATAAGCTTTCCATCGTTTATACCCGCTTCTTTTTCAATTTGTAGATGAACGACAGGACTTCTGCCACGGCCGTGTAAAGTTCGCGAGGAATTGCGTGGCCAATTTTTATCGTACGGAAAATTGTACGCGCGAGTGGTTTGTTCTCGATAATTGGAATATTCGCTTCTTTCGCTGCGGCTTTAATCTTTTCGGCCATAAAGTCCGCACCCTTTGCGACCACCGCCGGAGCAATCATGTTTGCCGAATACTTAATTGCAATTGCAATATGCGTTGGATTCGTAATGATCACGTCAGCTTTTTTCACGTCTTCCATCATTCGTCGCGAAGACATTTCTCTTTGAAGTTTACGAATACGCGCCCGAATCATCGGATCACCCTCGCGAGACTTGATCTCTTCTTTTACTTCTTGTTTAGTCATGCGCATTTGCTTCGACATTTCCCACTTTTGCCAACCGAAATCGACGCCCGCGAGTACGCCCATGAAAATTGTGATCGACGTAAATAATCGAAGCAGGAGGTGCGACAAATAGGTCAACAATTGCTCGACATTAAAAGACATCAAATGCGGGATTTTGCCGATTTCGGTACGAAAAACAAAATAGACGATCGTGGTGACGATAACGATTTTCAAAATCGACTTAGCACCTTCAATAATCGAACGGAATGTCGCGATCTTTTTGAATCCAGCTACAGGGTCGATACGTGTGAAATCCCACTTCAAAGCTTCTTCATTATTTAAAAATCCGATTTGGACCACTGTTGAAGCGACTCCAACGAGCCAGAGTATACAGCCAACGGGAGCAATAACCATTGCGGCGTGTATGAACGCGAATTTGAAGGCGCCAAACCAGTCTTCTTGGCGACCTGAATCTACAATAAAATCCGTAAACGACTTCGTGAATACTTCATGCACAGTCTGAAAGAAAAAACGCGACAAAGCCCAGATAGCCATCAAGCTAGCACCCAAAATCATCACGCCGACGACTTCTTTGCTTTGTGCGACCTGACCACGCTTGCGGAAATCTTCTATCCGCTGTTGCGTGGCGTCCTCGGTCTTTTCTTGATCATCACTATCAGACATCTATTCCTCTAGAACGTTTTGAGTAAGTTAAAAACTTCATT
>JAYTDP010000013.1:0-7664 GCA_043735865.1 Bdellovibrionales bacterium | reverse complement strand
TTGCCAAAGGGCGTGAAAGTCGAGATCGAAGTTCTTGCTCGTCGATAGACTAAAAGCGCATCGAAAAATCGCGGGCGCGACTGCCGCATTTCTAATTTTAATTACCGTTATTTCTTGGGCGTATGTCGTCGAATCAAAGAAAATTCTCGCGCAAAAAATTACCGCGTGGACGGACGACCAAAAAGGCGATTGCGCGGTTGTCCTCACCGGATCTCCGGGCCGCGTTCGAGAAGGTTTCGATCTCATTGCGCAGGGGAGAGTGCGAAAATTAATTATTTCGGGAGTATACCCACAGGCCGAACTCATCGATATCTTCCCGCAGTTGCCCTACTATGGTCCTATCTCTGAGAGCGATATCGTGCTCGAAAAAAGATCTCTCACGACTTACGGAAACGCGCAGCAAACCCAGCCTCTCGTCGAGGCGCTTCAATGCAAAGATATTATTTTGGTGACGTCGCGACTTCACATGTATCGATCACTTCGAATCTTTCGTTCCGTCTTCCCGCCTGAGTTCGAGATAAAGCCTCGCGCGGTCATCGCCGGCAGTATTGATCCGGATTTGTTTGAGCTCACCCTCGAAGTCACGAAATCGCTTTTTTACCGACTTTGGGCCTACTAAGATTTCCTTCTGTTTAAACCGATAAGTTGGAATGCAATTTGTTGAAAGCATTGGTCGTCAAACCTTAAGCGTCTTTGAATACACCGGGCGTGTACTTTTGATGATCTATCTTTCGTTTCGCGCGACGCTTTTTCAAAAGCAGCAGGGCTTTCGCACCATCTTTAGCGTCGTCGGTTCACAAATTTATTTTACTGGTTACCAAGCGCTCCCGCTTATTTCGGTTCTAGCAGCTGCGACTGGGGCTGTCGTCATCATGCAATCGGCATCGCAATTTAATCTTCTCGGCGGAACAGGCATGATCGGCCAACTCATGGTTATCGTGGTTGTGCGGGAGATCGGCCCGCTATTGACGGCGCTCATCGTAATTGCTCGATCTGGCACGGCAGTCGCTTCAGAAATTGGCACAATGAAAGCCAACCGCGAAATCGAAGCATTAGAGTCAATGGGAATCAACCCACTCAGCTTCATCGTATTCCCGCGTCTCGTCGGCGGTATCATCAGCGTCATTTGCCTCGCACTTTATTTTATTATGTCCTCTATCTTCGGCGGTTTTCTGGCGGCGCGAATTTTTCAAAAAGTCGCTTTCGGTTTTTATATTGATTCGATCGTCCAAGCTTTTACGATGGCGGACTTTGTTCTCTTCTTTTTAAAAATTTTCTTCAGCGGAGCAATCATCTTTATCGTCTGTTGCCATCAGGGTTTATTAGTACGTCTCGGGCCTCACGAAGTTCCCCAGGTCACAACTAAAGCAGTCATGAATAGCATTATTTATGTCGTTGCATTTAATTTGACGGTTACGACTCTCTATTACCTCGTGAAGTTGGGGCTAATATGAGTTCGTTTCAAAAGAGCCTCGAGAAGTTTGCAATGAAGGATTTAAATTTCGCCTATGGCGAAAAATCCATTCTCAAAAATATAAACCTCGAGCTGCCCACCGGCAAAGTCGTTTGGATTCACGGAGCCAGCGGAAGCGGCAAATCGGTATTTGCAAAAATATTGGCCGGTCTAATGCAGTCCACAAGTGGCGATTTTATTATCAACGATCAAAGCGTGAATGAAATGTCATTTGAAGAATTTTTGCCCTTACGAATGAATATTGGGTATAGCTTCGATTTTGGCGGACTCATTAACAATCGAACGATCGTTCAAAATTTACGATTACCTCTCGAGTATCACCACGCAGTCCCAAGTGAAGAAGCCGACGCACGTGTAAAAGACCTTGCCGAAATGTTCAACCTCACAGGTGTCCTTCACGAGCGACCAGCGACGATACCAGGAGCTTTTCGTAAAGCGGCATGTGTCGCGCGCGCATTTATTATGAATCCCGAGATGATCGTGCTTGATGATCCTACGACTGGCCTCCGGGGCGAATTAAAGAAGAAGTTAAAGGAATTGATAAGACAGCGTCGCGCTGAAGGCACGCTCAAGCATATTTTTATCGTAACCGAAGACCACGAATTTGTGGGCGACCTATTTGACGAAGTGATTTTAGTAAAAAACAATTCCATCGAGCTTTTCGATTATGAAAAGTGGAGGCAGGACCATGCGAGTTAAATTTAACCATTTCGAAAGAGTGGCCGGATTTTTCGTCTTGTTCTCAATTGCAGGGGCCATTCTTTTTATGGCGGTTACGGCCATTCAAAAGGGTTGGTTCGAAACAAAAATTCCTTTTGTGACTTTAGTTTCTTCGGCTGACGGTCTTTACGAAGGCACTCCGGTTAAGATATCGGGTCTGCGAGCAGGTGAAGTCACTTCGGTTGAATTAAAGTCCGCGAACGAGGTTGTTGTTCACTTTGAAATCTCCGAAAAGTTTCAAGAGCACATTCGTCAGGATAGCGTGGCGCAGGTCGTACGTCCTTTTATTATTGGCGATAAGGCGATTGAGATTTCAGTTGGCTCGAAAGACGCACCTCAAATTCTCGCTGGGGGCACGCTTATATCGGCAGCTTCCTTCGACATGATGGATTTAGTCAGCGGTCGAAAACTAGGTCCATTCTTAGGTAGTCTCGAGGGTATTTTGGGCAACCTGTCGACCTTAGCGAAAGCATTTGCTGATCCAAAGAGGACCGACGTTATTATTAGGGTCTTCGATAAAGTCGAGCCACTCATCGGAAATCTCGATAAAATGTCGATTCAGGTAACGGCTCTCACAAAAGATTTAAATCACGTCATCCCAGAATTACGCGAATACTCTCCGCAACTTGGCAAAGATCTTTCGCGCCTCGTAGGTGATCTCGGAGTCATGACGCAAGCGATGGCACCGACCATGAAAGAAATGGGGCCTGAGCTTCCGAAGGCGAGTCGCCGCGCACTAGAAGCGCTCGACGAAGTTGTGGTTGTCTTGAAGGCTCTTCAAAAATCGTTCCTTTTAAGCGGTAACGCGAAAGAAGTACGCAAAGAAGAGCAAAGCCGTCTGCCGGCGAACGGCGAAAAATAAGAGCCGAAGAAGTCCTTTAAATTCCCTGCTGTCCTTGATACCTTGTCTCCAATGTTAATTTTGGATATTTTCCGACGTTATTTTTTTTCAAAACGGGCAGGGGCGCTAGTTCGTTCACTGGCACGCCTTTGTCTCGTCGGAAACGCCATCAGCGTCACCGCACTTATTCTTGTCTCCTCGATCATGAATGGCTTTAATCATTCTCAAAGCGAAAAGCTTTTGGCTGTCGAACCCCATTTGGTTATCACGGGTGCGGAAGCCGAAAACCGCTTCACAGAATTTCTAAATGGAGCGAAAGGTGTCGATGCGCGAGAGGTCGACGAGATAGCTCCATTCGAATCTCAAGACGTTATTATACGCACGCTCGATGGCGCATTTTCTGGTGGAGTTGCCAAGGGAGTGATGCCGGTCCCCCTCAATCAGTTGTTAAAACGTGCGGCCGATAGCCAAGAAGAACAAAAATCTGATAACGACCACGGCGATCTAACGGGCCAACCTGTCGACGTTCTCGAGCGCATGGGTCCGGGTGAAGTCTTAATTGGTGCCGAATTGGCCGCCAATCTCGGCCTTTATCAAGGTGACGAAGTCATTCTTGTCGCGCCCGAGGGCCTCCTTATGCCGGCGGGTGAGATTCCTCCGTACGCGAAAGTGAAAATCGCGAGCACGCTCAACACTGGGATTGCGAATATCGATTCACAGATGCTCTATTATGACCGAACAAGTTCGCTCAAGAGTCTGAAGACCGCAGCTTCGCGGGAACTCGGAATAGAAGTGCGGCTGAAGGACCCTCATCGGCAGGATGTGTGGGTCAAGAAATTGCGCGAAGCAGGTTTCGAAGTTTCGTCTTGGGCTGAAAGAAACTCATCATTATTTTTCGCTCTAAAAATGGAAAAGATCGCAATGTCGAGCTTTTTGGCTCTCACGATTTTGATCACGAGTTTTTCACTCATTACGGTTATCGTTATGTTACTCACGCAAAAGCGGCAGGAAATCGGCGTGCTCATGGCGCTCGGCCTTTCAAAGCGCCGCGCCCAAATTCTCTTTCAAGGTGTAGGTTTTCTTCTCTCGTCGTCAGGAATGCTCATCGGACTTATTTTAGGATTGGCACTCGCGTTTCTTTTGCAGGCAACAAATTTTCCGATTCTGCCCGAAATTTACACCGACAGACGATTACCGTCAGTCGTCGACTTTTCGCAGATCGGATTCATTACATTAGGCCTTTTCGCGCTCGCATTTCTCGCTTCATGGCTGCCGGTCAAAGGGAGCCTCGAGCTGACGCCATCCGAGGCGATCCGCGGTTTCAAGCGCGGGCGCTGATGTCCGGTCATCCGCTGCGAAATTTTCTTGTGACCGAACATCATCGCCCGAGGAGATTAAATCGGTTCCTGTTTAAGCGTTCTTTTTATTTCCATCCACAATTTGGATTCTTCCGCGGTCTATGAACATGCTCGAATTGCGCTCTCGGGCACGAAGTACCGTATGCGCAATTCGAGCATGTACATAGACCGTGGATATTGGGATGAAAAAAAAGAAATGCTTAGACAGGCACCGAAAAATCGCGGAGCACTTGGTTGAGTGAAGTTTTGAGATCCGTCGACTCTTTCCGTTTGCCGATAATCAAAGCACAGGGGACACCGAAAATTCCCGCCGGGAATTCTTTTGGAATTGTTCCCGGTATCACGACCGAATTCGCAGGGACACGGCCTTTGACGACGACTTCTTCTTCGCCTGTCACATCGACGATGCGAGTGCTAGCGGTTAAAGTTACGCCGGCACCGATGACCGCGCCTTTTTCAACGATCACGCCTTCAACAACGATCGAACGAGACCCGAGAAAAACATTATCTTCGATTATAACGGGGCTTGCTTGCAGGGGTTCGAGAACTCCGCCGAGGCCGACTCCTCCTGAAATATGAACATTCGAACCGACTTGAGCGCACGAGCCAACAGTGGCCCATGTATCGACCATGGTTCCGGCGCCGACATATGCACCGATGTTGACGTAGGAAGGCATGAGTACTGCGCCTTTTTCGACAAAAGCTCCTTTGCGAACCATGGCGAGTGGCACTGCGCGAACTCCTTCATTCCCAGTCCACACTTTGGTGGGGATTTTGTCGTAGAAGCTAAAATCTCCTGCATGGAGAACTTCCATTTTTTGCGAGCGAAAATAAAGCAAAATCGCTTTCTTCACCCATTCGTTCACGATCCAAGTGTCACCTGATTTTTCGGCAACACGAAGTTCGCCGCGATCAAGATGATTGATCGTCGTTTCTATCGCCTCAATGTCGGCAGGAGTAAGTGGCTGTCCTTTTTCGACAACATTTGTAAAGGCATTCGCAATTTGCGTTTTCATTAGTGGCGCTCCTGAAGAGATTTTGTCATTTCGATGACGGCCGGTACGTGTTTTTCACTTATTTCGAGAAAACTCATATCGCGCAAAAGTTCATAAGTCAGGGTCGGAATCGACCTCTCGACGGCTCCGTAAGTTCCGAGTGCGCCAGGTGTTGGGTAGCCAATATCATCTTTAATCGCGTATCCAGTGCCGCGGCTTAAGATTTCACACTCTTTGCGGCAGAGGCTATTATTGTCGAGTAGCATCGGATCTTTATAAGAATGAAAACTCAAAATAAAGCGCGGGGCCTCTTTTTGAATGAATTGAACGAGTGCTTTATTTTCGGGCTCGCTCGCGGCCTCTGTGCCGGGGAAATATTTTTCTTCTGTAAAGGTCGCCGTCCAATCAGATGTCGGTAAATTACGATTCAGGTCCACATCTGCGCCATTTTTACGTTTTGCCTTTAAAATGCCGTCAATATTGAACGCCGGAATCAAAGTCAGTTGAATTTTGTATGGAAAACTTTGAGAGAATCGTTCAAGAAGGCCGTTCGCCAATACGACTCCTTCGGGCTCATTGCCGTGAACTCCTCCAATAAAAAGGATTTTCGGGCCCGAATGGCCAAATCGATAGCCCCAAATCGGTATTTGAGAGCGAGAATGTGCGAAAATAAATGATTCCATCCAACCTTTCGACTATGGTGGGCCCAATGAAATCTCAAACGGAAGTAGTGGTCAAGAAATTCGGCGGAACCTCGGTCGGAACGATCGAGAGAATTGAAGCTGTGGCCGATCGGGTCATTCGAGACATGAAAAATGGTCAAAATCCGATCATTGTAGCAAGCGCAATGGCTGGCGAAACGAATCGATTAGTCGCGTTAGCAAACCAGGTTGATGCCTACTATCGCGGGCCTGCGTACGACATGCTTGTTGCTTCGGGCGAGCAGGTTTCAATTTCACTTTTAGCGATGGCCTTTGAAAAGCGGGGAGTTCGCGCAGAACCACTTCTCGCACACCAAGTCGGAATTCACACCGATGAATTATTCTCAAAAGCGCGCATCCATAAGATCGATACAACGCGCCTCATGAAGCTTGTTGAAAATCGCATTGTTCCGATAGTGGCCGGCTTTCAAGGTTTAACCGCCGATGATCGCATAACAACTCTTGGTCGTGGGGGCTCTGATACGACGGCAGTTGCAGTCGCTGCGGCCATCGGTTCAGACGAATGCGAGATATACACCGATGTTCCGGCCGTATTTTCTGCAGATCCGCGTTTGGTCGCTCGGGCGCGAGAAATTCCTTTGCTCACTTTTGAAGAAATGATGGAGATGGCTTCGGTCGGCTCTAAAGTTTTACATTTTCGATCTGTCGAAATCGCCGCTAAATATAATGTCCGAATCCACTTGCGCTCGACTTTCGAAGCGCGAGCCGGAACATGGATTGTAGGAGAAAGTCATATGCTCGAAAACCCGGTTGTGACCTCGGTCACGCATGATGCGCAGACGATTGTGATTAAATTAGAATCCGTTCCGCCCGGATCAGATTTCCTAGCTAAACTATTTGAGCAGCTAGCCGAAAAAGGTGTCGTCGTCGACATCATTACTCAGTCCCTTCACAAGGACGATCAAAGCTTAGCTTTCTCAATTCCTGAAGAGGATCTTCCACAAGTTGAAATGCTTTTAAAAGCGTTTTTAAAGTCGTCGCAAAATGTCGAAATCGTAAAAGACATGGCGAAACTTTCGGTCGTTGGAGTCGGGATGAAAAACCATCCGGGAGTCGCTTCGCGATTCTTCTCAGCACTCTCGAAAGAGAGTATCCGTATTCATCTTGTTACCACATCTGATATTAAAATTAGTGCTGTAGTAAATCGCGGCGATTTAAAGCGCGCGGCTGAAGTTCTCCACACCGAATACGGACTCGACAATGTTCAAACGAACTAATCACGATTTGGTTTTAGATGGCAGCGAACCGGTTGCGGTTTCTCAGCTTATTGAGGGTCTGCATACTCCTGCCTACATTTATGACTTAGACGGAATTTTAAAGCGTTACAGTTTCGTGCGCGAAGCTTTTAGTGGTCGAGTGGATGTCCATTTTGCAATGAAATCGAATAATCATCCGGTGATATTGCGTGCTCTCGCTGCGGCCGGTTGTGGCGTCGACGTCGTATCGGGTGGCGAAATGCATCGCGCTCTCGAGTGCGGGTTTCCGGCTGATCGAATTGTTTTCTCTGGAGTCGGCAAAAGTGAAAGCGAAATCAAAGACGCCCTTTCAAAGGGT
>JAYTDP010000012.1:0-4197 GCA_043735865.1 Bdellovibrionales bacterium | reverse complement strand
GTGACCGCAACACTTACCAAAATTATTGGAGTAAAGTGGAAGTGCATTCCCTACTCCAAAATGATTCATTGGGGGCGCGAGTTTCGCGAAGTTGGTTGGTACATCGTCCGAAACGATCTCGAGGCGCGCGGTTTGACGGCATACAAATCGCGAAAATAGGAGAGCTACCGAATTACCCGAGGCCGCCACGTCAGCGCCCAACCCCAGCCCCGTAACCTACTTACCGTAGAGCTCACGAATAGCAGCTTGGTCGTAGGCCGTCGTCTGATTCACCTTGTATGAGTAAGACATAATGCTCGGAATGTTTTCATCGAATTGGTGATCGAGACCGAGGAGATGCCCGATCTCATGAGTGATCGTATAGGACAGTTTCGCGGCTAATAGCGGATGCCGATAATCAACACCATTTTTTGCAAATTCGCCGGTAAAGGCCAAGATGTTACTCGAGGTGATTTCAAGATTTTTTAAATTACTAACTGTTGATGTCATCGCATAGGTCGCAATATTTGGTCGAGGGTCGGTCAATAAATCATCAATTATAAAGAGACAATTTTGGTTCAAATCGGAAAATGGTTTGTATTGCGTGGTTGTTGAAACATGAATTTGATTTTGTGACGGAAGACTCTGGTTCCAATCGGCGGCCGCCTTCTGGACATCTGAAAATACTGATTCCGAACTGTTCCCGCATACTTTTAAAGCAACCGGTTTTCTCCAGCGCGTATAAATGCCGGGACCGTTGATAAATTGATAATATGTATTGGGGCGAATCTCAGGTTTAGAATTCGCCTGAGTGCTAAACCGAAAAAAAGTGGTGCTCGCAGATCCTTCTTTATCTTTTTCAAATGTTAAAAGTGAAAACTGGCCGGCAGATCGGCTTTTGCTAAAATGAATGAGTTCGGCAGTATCAACCGTGAGACCCTTTACAATGACCTGAAGCGAAACGTGCGACGCGGTTTCTTTCACAAACTTAAAAGTGAACATGTCCCCAATAAACTGAATGGAATTGTCCGAGTCCACTTCGACTTCAAAAGGATACGTCTTTTGGCCGCCATCAGGATTCTCGCCCGGAGCTTCTTCTTTTTCAAGATTCACAGGTTTTGATTCATATTGATCTTTTGAATCAAAACTAATCGAACCCTCAAGCCATACCTTTTGTCCCGATTTAAAATTACCAAGTTCAAAAATATTTGAGTTGGTCTCGGCGCCCGAAAAGAGCTTCGAAGGGTCACCCATGTAGACCGTTTTAAAACGATCAGGCTTCGTCTTATGAGGAGCAGGGCACCCAAAGAGAAAAAGCGGGAAAATCAAAATAAAGAGTCGGCTGTTCATGATTTCTCCACTTTCGGTAATAAGGCGCCGGAGAATGTCACAGCCATGAAGCCAAAAACATTCTGGACGGAGCTCGTCTCCCGACTCGTTTATAACTACATGATTTATGCCATTTAACGGGCTAAACGATAGGCAAGGATCGCCGTAACATCGGGTCGGCAAGTGCCACATGCGGTGCTGGCAGAGGTCCATTCACTCACTTTTTGTGGAGTATGTGCGCCACAGATAATGGCTGAATCAACGATCTCGAGACTGACCATGCGGCAATGGCAGACTTCCGCTTGTTCATAAGGGAATTTCCACTCCCCTTTCATCTTCAAAAGAATTTCGCGAAGTAAAATTTCAAACGGAGAATTACCAGCTGGCAACACCAAAGAGGAAAGCGGACCTTGTAATTGCTTTCGCCATTCACAGGCGAGAGCAAGCGTCTCAGCACTTCCTACAACTAAAAGTTCAGCCTCGACAATCGCGCCACCCGAAGCGTCAAGCTTTAGCCGCAAAGACACTTCTTCGCGGCCCGCTAAAAAAGCTTTTTCGAAGAGTTCACTCGACATTTAAATTTCCTTTACCGCCGAATAATCCCACGACGAATTTTAAACTCCAGCGTCGGAAGCGCTCGACGAAAGTATATGCTGCCGGTATGACCACGAGCGTGAGCAATGTCGAGCTGATCAATCCGCCAATGATCGCAATACCCATCGAAGTTCTTTGCCGAGACGCCTCATTCAAACCAATCGCCAACGGCAATGTACCGGCAACGAGAGCCATCGTCGTCATGAGAATTGGACGAAGACGAGTGCGACCCGCTTCTATCATTGCGTCGACCATCGACAACCCTTTGGCCACTTGTTGATTCGCGTAGTCCACCAGGAGAATCGAGTTTTTCGTCGATACTCCTAAAAGCATGATGACTCCAATCCAAGAAAAAATATTTAACGATTGATCGGTGATCGCGAGAGCAAAGAAAGACCCCGCAATCGCCAGTGGCAACGCGAGCATGATCGTAAAAGGTGTAATAAAGGACTCATACAATGATGCGAGCACAAAATAGATGAACAAAATGCCGAGCCCCATAGCCATGGCCATACTCTGCCCGAGTTCGGCAAAATTTTCTGCCTGGCCCACATATCCGAAACTCATTCCGTCGGGAAGTTTCGTGTCCGGATCCACTTCGAGCATTTTCTGAACATCCACTAAGATATCGCCGAAACCGGCCCCCGGCCGAATATCACCGGTAATTTGAATGTAGCGATTGCGATCCTGCCGCGTAATTTTCGAAGGACCAACGGTTTCAACCGGCGTAGCGATTCGACTAATCGGCACCAGACTTCCATTGATGTTCGGAATAAAGGTGCGATCAAAATTTTCTTTCAAATCGCGCTGTTCTTCATTGAGGCGCACACGAATATCATATTCTTTGTCGTTTTGACGAAATTTCGCGGCGACGGCACCGTCAACTTGTGTTCGAAGTTCAATCCCCGCCATGCTGCTCGAAACTCCGAGCGCTTCCTGGCGGTCCTTAATAAACTGAACTTGGAATTCCGGCTTTCCCGGACGGAAACTCACATCTGGGTCGAGAAGTTTGGGATACGTTTTAAGTTTAGCAATCAAGTTGACCCCGACCCTCTCGAGCTCTTTTATGTCGGATCCAATAATGTTCAAAGTGAAAGGTCGTTGCCCCCCGCCCACGGGATCATAGTCTTTTACTTGTGGAGTAAATTCGCTAAACGTTTTCAACTGCTCTCGGAGGCGCTCTTTGAATTGGCTCGTATTAACATCACGATCCCGACTCGGAACAAGGTGTACGTAGGCATCGATGACCGTCGAATCGCCGTCCTTATTTCCGGCCGTGAGTGAAACTAGTTTTACTTCCTTATTTTGCCGGATTATTTTGTCCACGGCTAAACCAATCGAAGTTGTTTTATCGAGGCTTGTCCCTGGCGGAGTCGACAGCGCCACAGAAAACTCCCCCGCATCCTGAGGCGGCAAGAATGTTTTTGTCACTTTTGTAAAAGCGAAAAGGCTAAATCCAAAAACGACCAACGACATCCCAAGTGTTTTTATTGGATGGGTTAAAACCCAGCGAATGAGACCAACGTAACGATGCTCAAGCGTTGTCTGAAAGCGATCAAACGGTCCAATCAAAATTCGATAAACAAAACCTTTACGTTCGTGTTCACTCGAAGATGCCATATAGGCCGAAAGCATTGGTGCAACCGTTAATGCATCCATTAGCGAAATAATCATGGCAAAACAAACGGTCAGTCCAAATTCTTTAAAGAATTGGCCGACGACTCCGCTCAAAAAGCCAACAGGCCCGAAAACCGCAATGACCGTAAAGGTCGTAGCAATGACTGCCAGACGAACTTCGCCGGCGCCTTCAATCGCCGCCCGAATCGGCGACTTGCCCATCTCGAGATGCCGGAAAATGTTTTCGCGCACGACAATCGCATCATCCACAAGAAGACCCACCGCCAAAGTCAGCGCAAGAAGCGACATGAGGTTGATGGTAAAACCGGCAAGTGACATCAGGATAAATGCGCCGATCATCGAGTTCGGTAGTGCCAAAGCCGTAATAAATGTTGAACGTCCTGACCCGAGAAACATGAAGACGACTATTATCGCCAGCGTAATACCGATAAGGATCGTTTCGGTCACGTCTTGAACATTCGCGAGAATCCATGTCGACCCATCCCGTACGATTGAGATTTTACCTTTGCCCTGTTTTTCAAGAAGCTTATTGATCGACAAAATTTTCTTTTTTAAATTTTCGACAACACGCAAAGTGTTTGAACCCGACTGCTTGAAGACATTTATAGTGAGCGCCGGCTCACCATTATTAAAGACACGATTTTTCTCATCGACGAG
>JAYTDP010000011.1:0-4721 GCA_043735865.1 Bdellovibrionales bacterium | reverse complement strand
TGCCTCGAACCACATACACTTAGCTGCGAAAGGCAAAACGCGGTCGAGCCTACAAAACTTCTTCCGCGTGGTGGCCGGTCACATCGCTCAGGAGATCTTGCGGGAACTCCCGATTAAGCCTGGAGAAAAAAGTCGGGGCGGTGCCCTCTCGACAGCCCGGGGCGGTGCCCCCACACCCGCTCCCACCACAGCCCCGGCCGCACCCAAACCCAAAACCCGCGAGAGAGAAAACAAGTTCTGGCAGACGCGCATCTACACTCGCATCGTGAGCTGGGGGCGGGATTTTAAAGCCGTGATAAAGTACATCATCCAAAATACAAAAGAAGCCCTCGGGCTGATTCCGTACCAAGAACGAAAGCGTAAGCGAAAACTCACCATAGACACGTCGTAAATCGCGTACGAAACCAAAGATATCTCGTGAGTGTCTACCCTCACAAAAAAAGACCTCCAAGCCTGTCTAAATATTAAACAAACACGAAACATCTACCTTCCACGCATATTGTTTTGCGAAACTGTACATCGCAAGGTTAAGATGCCTTCAAGCGAGGTCTTATGAAAAACGTATTTTTAACTTTGTGCGCCCTATTCAGTTTTGCGTCCGTCAGCAACGCGGCCGTGGTTCACTTAACCATTTCGAAAGTTCGAAATAACAATGGTCAGCTTATGGTCGCTGTTTTCGGCAAAAACGAATATGCGAAAAAGAAAGATGCGATTGTCATTAATGGCAAACAAGTTCGCTTTCTTTTGCCGGCAAACGGCGCGCGCACTGTCGATATTGAGCTTCCTGTAGGCGAATACTCAATAGGTATCGTACATGATGAAAACATGAACAACAAAATGGATCGCATCCTCGGGATGGGCCCGCCCTCTGAAGGTGGCGGATTTACCGGCGGCATGGGTTACACTGGTCCGAAATCTTGGGATGAATCCAAGGTCACGGTTCCGGCAGCTGGCTTAAACGTAAATGTTGACCTTCGCTACTGGAATTAATTTACGCCTCGCGCGTTTAAATTTTGATGTAATTTAGAACTGTTTTGTTACGCTTTGCTCATGATTGAAAAAAGCGTAGCACCGAATGAAATCGTCAACATCGATGAAAAGCACCCCTTATTCGTGCGCATCACTCACTGGCTGAATTTTCCGGTATTGTTTGTGATGATGTGGAGCGGCCTGCTTATCTACTGGGCAAACGACGCCTACTGGCCTCACTTACCTGCAGAATTTTACGACAAACTCGGCATTTCGAGTCGGCTTGCAGAGGGAATGGCCTACCACTTTGCATTCATGTGGGTTTTTGCTATCAACTGCCTCATTTACCTCGTCTATATTCTATATAGCGGCTATTGGCGCCATTTGTTCCCGAATAAGAATACTCCAAAAGAAGCGTTTCAAGTTGTTCTTCATGACATGAAGCTGTCGAAATACATGCCGCCTTATGGAAAATTTAATGCCGCCCAACGTATGGCCTATACCGGAGTAATCTTTCTTGGACTCCTCGCAATTCTTAGCGGACTCGCAATTTACAAGCCCGTGCAGCTTTATTTTTTAAAAAATGCATTGGGTGGATACAAATTCGCACGAATCATTCACTACCTAGTTGCCGTCAGCTTTTTTCTCTTCTTTTTCGTCCACGTAGCCCAAGTTATTCGCGCAGGCTGGAATAACTTCCGCGCCATGGTCGCTGGCTTTGAAATCCGATCGGAGAAACCAAATGAACCATGAAACTGCAACCTCAAGTGAACTTCGTCGCCGCACGCGAATTAGTTTCGCAATTTATTTTATTTTTTTACTCTGTGCTGTTTTGACCTGGAGAGCGATTCGACATTCGGCCGTCGACAACAATGTTCCGGGCGTTCTTCGCCGAGTTTTTGAGTTTAATGAAAAAATCGGCCAGGCATTGCTAACCCGCGATCGCGTCGACAATTTAAATATAGAAATCCCGAAGGGCAAAAAGCCGCGGGTTAACGGGATCATCGGGCTCTACGGCGATTACGATAACTATGAGATGTCGGTCATGACCCCTCAGTCTCCCGGCATGGAGCCGCTGACGGCAAAATTTAAACTCGACGATATCAAGGCAATGCCAAAAAAAGAGATCCGCGGAGAATTTCGATGCATTGAGGGATGGAGCGAATTCATGTCATTCGCCGGAACATCTTTTCGCGATTTCCTCGTCCAACATAAACTAGGCACCCATTCGGGCGCAGCCCCCGACTGGAACAACAACCCAGACGATCTGTACAAATTTGTCGGACTCGAAACTCCAGATGGCCAATACTACGTGTCGATCGACATGAAGAGTATGCTCAACCCAAATACACTCCTGGCTTACGAACAAAATGGAGAGCCCCTTGAAGATGATAATGGAGCGCCTCTTCGCCTCTACATTCCAAATAAATATGGCGTCAAAAATCTAAAAAGAATCGGTAAAATCACTTTTGCAGACCAACCGCTACGCGATTACTGGGGCGAATCCGGATACGATTGGTTCATCGGGTTATAACCGTCTTTTTTAGTGGGTTTCCGACCGATTTGTTGTTATCCCGTTGCATAGATAACAAACAAACAGGGGGAACTCATGGTTCGATTTGCACTTGCCTTCTTGGTCTCGATCGCTGGCTTTGCTTACGGTGCACAGTTCGAAAACTTAAATGCACAAGCAGTCCCGATCGCCTCCTGCTCCACGGGACCTCGCACCGGCGCAACTCGCCTCCAAAATGAAAAACATATTATTGTTGCAGCCTGGAACGTCGAAAACGTGATGGAAAACGGCATGGCAGATGGAAAGCCTGCGCCCGCCTGGAAATTCGAAGGTAAGCAGGGAAAGATCGCAAGAATCGGCCAAGATTTAAATGAACCAGGAAGTCCACTCGCTCATTTTATTATTTCTCCAGAGATCGAAACTCTGCGTGCCGCCGACCACCTTTTCAATTCGGGCCCACTCGCAGGGAAATATCGGAGTGTTCTGATTGAAGGCAATGACGTGCGCGGTATCGATATTGGATTTGCCATTCGAGCCGATCTTGACGTCACTATCGAAGCAGAAACACATAAGAATGTAATGTGGAATGATTCCACAACCGGACAAAAAGTTCGCCTTTTCTCTCGTGATTTACCCGTGTTAATCGTAAAAGACCGAGCGTCTAGCAAAGTACTGATCGTGCTGGTCGGAAATCACGCAAAATCGAAACGCGACCGCCCAGGCGATCACGAGTCGACACAACTTCGAACTGCTCAATATCAAGCGGCGAAGTTGATTGTTCAATCTTACCAAACGAGATATCCCACTACGCCAGTTCTCATGGCCGGAGACTTCAATAGTGATGTGCGCACCGGACCAGAAATTGCGCCGATACGCGCGCTCTTGAAAGACTCCCTCGATGTTTCGGGCGCCACAGATCGCGTGACCGAAACATATTTCCCACCCAATGGGGGGATTGTGACCTCAGAAATGGACGCCGTTTTTATGACCCCTGCTACAGCAAAATACGTTTCAAAAGCTCAAGTGTTACCTGAATATGATCGCGTAACTGGCCGTGTCCTGGGCCTTCCTAAGACATTTGATGAGCGAGAAAGAAATTTCCCATCGGATCATCGCGCCGTAGCTGTTGTTTTTGAGACCGCCGTTTTAGGCGCGAAATAATTCAAGAACGAATATAGTGACAGGTATATCCACCGGGATTTTTTAACAAATAATCCTGGTGGTAATCTTCAGCCGGATAAAACGGTGTTGCATCTACGACTTGAGTTACGATCGGCTTCGGCCACTTCTTTGAGTCGCCTACTTCTTTAATAATTTTTATTGCTGATTCACGTTGCGATTCGTTCTCGACGAATATCGTAGAACGGTATTGCGTTCCGATGTCGTTGCCCTGCCGATTCATTGTGGTCGGATCGTGAATTTTAAAAAAGAATCGCAAGAGGTCTTCATAGAATAAAACGGAGGGGTCAAATTCGACTTCTATAGATTCGGCGTGGCCGGTAGAACCTTGAGTTATATCTTTATAAGTTGGATAAGTGGTTTTGCCACCCGTATAACCGACGGTTGTTTGTTTAACGCCCGGAAGTTTACGAATCAGATCTTCGACTCCCCAGAAGCAGCCGCCCGCTAAGACGGCTATCTGGCTCTGGGATTTTTTTTGACTATTTTGATCGCTCATAACTCTGTTTTAAATAGAATTGTCGAAATCGACAACGCTAAAAGCTTAACGCGTGATAGTTCCGCGACGAGAAACGATTGCGCGATAAGCAAGAAGGAGAAGGACGGAGCCGATTACGGAAGCCACGAAGCCTGCTGCTTCTTCTTGGCCGTACCATCCTGCCTGAATGCCGATCCAACGCGCGAGAACCGAACCTGCGATACCGATAAGAATCGTCACAATCATTCCACCTGGGTCACGACCCGGAACGATCATTTTTGCTACGACACCAACGATCAGACCTACTAAAATTGCCCATAACATACGAGAACTCCTTTTGTTTAAGTTTACACTGCACTCATTAATGAGTGCAGTTTACGTGCCTTCTTAAAATTCCATTGGGAAAGAAACGCTGGCGATCCAAGACTTATCGCGCGCGTCAGTGTCGATCGTAGTCGCGAGAGGGCCTGCTTTACCGGTGGCTTCGCTATATTTCAGATCTTGATACTCAGCATTTAAGCTGAATGACAAAACGTGGATACCTGCACCCAAGCGCCATCCGTTTGGTTTTTTGAACGTCAC
>JAYTDP010000010.1:0-3133 GCA_043735865.1 Bdellovibrionales bacterium | reverse complement strand
AAATTAGGTGAAGGCACTTTCTCGACTGTTTATAAGGCTTTACGTCGCGACAGCGAATTTGATATCCAACAACATGTGGCGCTTAAGATTCTTAAATCTCAGATAGCCATCGAAAACTGGAGAGGGGAGTTCGAAGCGCTTGAAAAAGTGAACTCCGACAAATGTGTTCGGGTGATTGGCTGGGATGTACTTGACGAAAAACCAACCTTGGTACTCGAATGGGTCGATGGGCTAACTCTCAATACTCTTGTGCGCCAAACTGAAGTGCGGCAGCAATTAATCGATGAATTAAGCCTACAAATCTACGAAGGACTTCAAGATATTCACCGAAGCGGCGTCATCCACGGCGATCTCAGCCTTCAAAACGTAATGATTACCCGCAATGGAAAAATCAAACTCCTCGATTTTGGATTATCAAAAGCAAAGACGAAGATGTTTACGCCGGAGTTCGCGGCACCGGAACTGTTAAACGGCGAGACGGCGACCATTGCTTCAGATCTGTATTCTTTAGGCCGGTTACGAGAATTTTTAGAGCGGCGTGCGAAACTTCCGCTCTCGTTCACTACGAAGCAGCTTCTCAAAGTGAATCCGGATGAGCGCCATTTCGATTTGTTATTTAATCCGAACGAAAGCGAAAGGTTCGCTTACCAAAGTGATATTTCGTTGCTGGTTCAGTCTCCCTCACCATTCAAACCCCACATAGAAGCGCCGCAAACTCGCATGCATGGGGGAGTTTCGACCTTCTTTCGAAATATTCTTCTATTACTTCTGACGACGGCGGCTCTTGGGTCGGCATCGGCAACTCATGACATCCGCGATGGAGTTTTGGTCGTCCGCACTGAAAAATGGTATTCCATAGCGGTTGATGGACAAAAAGCGGGATATTCCCCCCTCGAAATGAATCTAAAACCCAACAGTTCGCATACGGTGGAGTGGCAAAGTGCCAATAGCCACGGGCAACGCACTTTGACTCTGAAGCCGGGTCAAAATATGGTCATAACCGACACGTTTTTTAATTAAAAACATTCGAGGGCGCTTATGAGCGATTGGTCGGAAAAAGAATTCGGTTTCGAGACACGTTCGATTCACGCGGGCCAGGAGCCCGATCCGACGACGGGGGCGATTATGACTCCCGTGTATTTGACGAGTACGTACGTTCAAGAGTCGCCGGGTCGTCACAAAGGTTACGAATACAGCCGTTCCCACAATCCAACTCGTAAAGCTTACGAAGCGTGCTTAGCGAATCTCGAGCAGGGCAAACACGGTTTTGCTTTCGCGTCGGGTTGCGCAGCGATGACTACAATTCTTCATATGTTATCGAGCGGCGATCATATTATCGCGGGTGATGATCTTTACGGTGGAAGCGTTCGCATTCTCGATCGCGTATTTAAACAACTTGGAATTGAAGTTTCATACGTCGATCTTTCGGATGCCGCTAATTTTAAATCGGCGGTTCGTGCGAACACGAAATTGGTGTGGATTGAAACGCCTACGAATCCTCTCTTACGATTAATCGACATTGCGGCGGTTGCTGCGGAAGCAAAGAAGTCAAATTGCCTTGTCGTTGTCGATAACACGTTCATGAGTCCGTATTTCCAAACGCCTCTCGCGCTCGGCGCGGATATCGTGGTTCATTCCACGACTAAATATATCGGTGGTCATAGCGACATGGTTGGCGGAGCCGTTGTCACTTCACGCGCCGACTTGGCCGAGAAACTGGCTTTCTTCAGTAATGCAATTGGCGCGATTGCCTCTCCGTTTGATGCATTTTTGGGAATGCGGAGTTTGAAAACTTTGGCGGTGCGAATGCGCCAACACGAAGTAAATGCACACGCGGTTGCGAAATTTGTGGCCGATCACCCGAAGGTGTCGAAAGTCATTTACCCGGGGCTGAAGTCACATCCACAACATGAACTTGCGAAGAAACAAATGCGCGGGTTCGGCGGAATGATTAGTTTTTACATTAAAGGTGCATTGCCTGAAGCACGCCAATTTTTAGAGAAAGTAAAAGTTTTCTCGTTGGCTGAGAGCTTGGGGGGAGTTGAATCCCTCGTGAATCATCCGGTGATTATGACTCACGCGAGTGTGCCGGTGGAGCGTCGAGAGAAGTTAATGATTTCGGATAATCTCATTCGGTTAAGTGTGGGAATTGAAGACATCAATGACATCCTTCAGGATCTTGATGGGGCTTTGCGTTAGCTCAAGGAATCGTAGTCGTTAGCACGACGTAATTGACAGTAATGAGAGGGTTCAAGTAGTTCTATGCCCTCGTTATTGTTCTTGTCTTTTTTCTAAGTGGCCGGGTAGCTCAGTCGGTAGAGCAGAGGATTGAAAATCCTTGTGTCGGCGGTTCGATTCCGTCTTCGGCCACCATTTAATTCCCATTATACTTAAGAGTTCGGATGCGTTCGCTTCGCGAGCCGCACAGGTAACTCTTAAGCATAATGGGACTTAAATTTGAGTAGAGCGTTCGGCCGTCGCAGAACCACCCATTATTCTCCATGTAATTTGTGGCCCATCTATAAGTAAGAAGGATTGACCGGTAAAGCGGAATATGGACGCCGCGGGTCATATAGGGTATCCCTTTTCGTGTGAAAAAGACCTTACTCGACGAATTGAAAGCGAACCCGTTTGTGGTGGCTCCTATGGCGGGAATCACTGACCGAGCATTTCGCTCTCTCATGCGCGAACTCGGCGGTGGAGTCGTCGTCACCGAACTTGTTTCGGCTACCGGCCTTCGTTACGAGAATAAAAAAACGCGCGATTTAATGGGCTTTGATTCGATTCAACATCCGATTGGTGTCCAGATATTCGGCGAGAAAAACGATGACATGAGTTTCGCCGCAAAAGTGGTCGAAGATTCAGGGGCAGATTTTGTCGACATTAATTTTGGATGTCCTGTTACCAAAGTTGTGAAAAAAGGCGCTGGTGCGGCCGCCTTGAAGGATCCGATCGAATTTCGCAATACTTTGCGCGCTGTAAAATCCGCAGTTTCAATTCCGGTCACAATAAAAGTTCGAACGGGTTGGGATTCGACTTCGCGAAACTCCCACGAGATTGCACAAATTGCGGCTGACGAAGGAATGACCTGGATGGCGATTCACGGTCGCACGCGCGCGCAAGGATATGCGGG
>JAYTDP010000009.1:0-3427 GCA_043735865.1 Bdellovibrionales bacterium | reverse complement strand
GGACCCGCTTACATTTCGCAGATGATATTGGCCATTTTGACGGCTGCTCCAGCCTGATGAAACTTCTTCGCGTTTTCTTCGAGGTGATGGAGGGCTTCGGGATCATTTCGCAACGCCAGTATTTCAGTTTTTAACCGGTCTGCCGTCAAATCTTTTTGTAAAATCATTTTTGCGCCGCCCATTCCCACTAGGGCCTCCGCATTAATACGCTGGTGATCATCGGCGGCTGTAG
The DNA here is from genome assembly GCA_043735865.1 of Bdellovibrionales bacterium. Taxonomy (GTDB): domain Bacteria; phylum Bdellovibrionota; class Bdellovibrionia; order Bdellovibrionales; family UBA1609; genus CAYHVK01. Next base: position 3,195 of record JAYTDP010000009.1, on the reverse strand, counting down.
GAAGAGGTATGAGTATGGAGGCCTTGCCGCAAGCCGCAAGTTCTGACAGCGTCCCCGTACCCGAACGGGCGATTACGATGTCGGCCCAACGGTAACGTTCAGGCATATCGTGCAGGAATTCAAAACAAGCGACGCGAGACATTGGAATGCCCGCTTGGGCGTACTGGTTCTCCACTGCTTTGAACTCGTGTGCGCCCGTCTGATGCACAAATTCCGTTGTCTGGAGCCACGGACCACCTTGTTTCACCATATCGATCACGCACTGATTAATCGCGCGAGAACCCTGACTTCCTCCGAAAATAAGTACGCGGAAGTTTGCTGTTTTAGGAACTCGTAATCCTAACTCTTCAATTTCTTTCCTGACGGGCATAGGCACACGCAATGTTCGTTTGGAATTCAAATGCGTGGTCGCCGACTCAAAGACCACACAAGAAAGGTCAACCCAAGAAGAAAGAAGACGATTTGCCAGGCCCGGGAAAGCATTGGGTTCCCAAATCAAGGTTTTCTTTCGAAGCAAAGCACCAACAGCGAGAGCCGGCCCTGAAGCATATCCACCGACGCCTAAAATGACCCCCGGCTTCAACTTTAAAATTAAAAACAAAGCTTGAAAAAAAGCGACTGGAATCATGAACAGAGTTTTGATTTTTTCGCCCAGGCTAACCTGGTTCAATCGGCCAATCGAGATGAGGTGAAGTTCGAAGTTTTCGCGCGGAACAATCTTTGTCTCGAGACCGAGGGCGGTGCCAACGAAATGCACGTCACAATTGCGAGCGCGCAGCTCTTTCGCAATCGCCAAGGCCGGATATAAATGGCCGCCCGTTCCGCCGCCTGCAATTAAAACTCTCATTTAATTTTGTAGCCGGAAAAAGCTCTCGCCCCATTGAGCCGAGTCTGACGTTCAATATTGAGCAAAAGTCCGCAGGTAATACATGTGCAGAGTAAAGAACTTCCCCCGTAACTTAAAAATGGAAGTGCCAAACCTTTGGTTGGCAATAACCCCATCGTCACGCCAGAATTAATGAAAGTCGAAAGCGCTAAAGTCAAAGTCAGACCTATAGCCGCAATTTGCGAAAACGTATCTTTCGCGCGAGCGGCTATTTGTAAACCACGAAATATGACAAACGCAAAAATCATAAGAACGACAAAGACGCCGACAAATCCGATCTCTTCGCCGAGAACCGCAAGAGTGAAATCGGTGTGGGCCTCAGGTAAGAAGAAGAGTTTTCCCTGACCCTGGCCAAGTCCAGCCCCGGTCAATCCGCCCGAATAAAAGCTGAGCATACTTTGAATCACTTGAAAGCCCTTGGCTTCTGGATCAGCCCATGGATCGAGAAACGCTTTTAGACGCGCCATTCGATAACCTTCGTTTACGATAAGGAAATAAAATGCAAATGCGCCCATTGAGAAAGCCGCGACTACGTAACGCCATTTAAGTCCATTCGCAAAAAGAAGAGCGAATAAAACGACAGTGCAAATTGCAAATGATCCAAAATCCGGTTGCTTTAACATGAGCACGAGCGGAACAAAAATGACGGCGGCTTGGAAAAAGAAATTTGTAGCAGTTCCATCCCGCATCTTCTCGCGAGCCGAGATTACGTACGCCACGACGATTGGAAATGACATCTTCAAAACTTCAGAAGGTTCGAATCGAAAACCGAACGGAAAATTAAGCCAGCGATGTGCTCCGCCTACTTTGACTCCGATTCCCGGAACGAAAGTTGCCATAATTCCCACGGTCGCGACTAAGTAAACAACCCAACCCCATTTTTCAACCAGACGCCATGGCATATAAGCAGTGACTAATAATGCAATAATCGAAATAAGCGAAAAAATAACCTGGCGTTTTACAAAAAATAATCCGTCATCATATCGTTCGATCGCGAAGATAAATCCCGCCGAGTAAACCTGGACGAGCCCAAGACCGATTAAGAATATAACTGCTAAAAAGAGACCTCTATCGATGTGAACACGCATGCCCATAATTGTATTCAATCTGGGCGCAATTGGCTACCGAGGTCGATGGACTCGACCTTCGGCTAAGTTGCTACAGAGGATTAAGCACCTTTTAATAAGCTATCGCATTTAGGAGTTGGGTCACTGCCACGCGGACCGCCTTTGCTCCGCGACTTTGCCGGTGCGGTCGAAGCTGCAGGTTTAGCCGCCTGAACTGCCGATAACATCGGAGTTCCTTCAGGCACAACCAATTGCGACATCTGAACGTCGCGTTTTGCTTCAAGTGTGGCAGATAGATCGACGATATCGCCCTCCTTAATAAAGCTGAGAGTCGAAACGAATTTCACTCCCACACCACGGCGGACGGCGCCTGCAACCGGTTCTTTCAGAGGAGACGTTTTGAATGCCGCTTCATAACCAGTCGAAGTTTCGGTATGCAAACCCATTTCGCGATACACGTCTTCTTCGCGCTTGCCCGTAACTTCACCTACTTGTGCGCCCTCATTACCTAATTTTTCAAGGAGTCGATAGTTCGCGCGCAGAGCTTCAGACGCCAGCGTTTTACCTTCAGCCAATAAACCTTCAATTAAAGTATTGAGTTTGTTTTTATCAGCTTCAGATAGTTCTTCGAGTTTGACGTTACGAAGACCCCAGTCTGAAATCAAACCGAAATCAAGAATCGCTCGCTGAGCGAGATCGGTCGCACGTTGCATATCGTTTTGCTTGCCGTGACTCGAGTATCCGCCTTCAACGATCAGGTCTTCGGCCATTGCGCCACCAAAGAGAACTGCGATTTCACGTACCAAATATTCGCGAGTTGTATCGACTCTCAAAATCGGAGTCGAACTGGCAACGCCGGCGTAATACACCCATTGGCCGGCGATGTGCGCAACCCCGGGGATAACTTTAAATCCGCCTGGCTTGCTGAATTCGCCAAGAAGAGTTGCGCGAACAATTGCATGACCCGCTTCGTGATAGCTCGTCAAAATCATTTCGCTTTTTAATTTTGGAATGTTTGGCGTTTGTTGAATACCGTCCAGTTTCAAATGAAGAGTCTCACCGTTCACCAACACATTGATAACAACTTTGTTACGGTTGCTGACTTCGGCATCGACACCATGTTCCGCGTTTAGATCCGCTTTTTCAATCCCACCGAAATCGAGCACGACTTGTGATCCATCGGCGACGAGTTTAGCTAAAAGCATTTCGCGAAGTCCTTCTTCGAACTTCTGCTGTATGAAA
>JAYTDP010000008.1:0-8321 GCA_043735865.1 Bdellovibrionales bacterium | reverse complement strand
CAAAGAACACGCCAATACCCGCATCAATTCGCGGCACGATTCATCTCTCCGGCGACAAGCTGCGCGGAGAGATTCGATTCTATTTCAACGAAAGCGTCTTCATGAAAATTTACGAAGGGGTTTGCGGCACTATGCCGGGGACAATGCCTAAAAATATGCAGGAAGCTCTCGGCCAGTTTCTCGCGCTCGTCTATGAGGAGGCGAAGGCGGATCTGCAAAAAGTCTCTTCGAATATAAGACCCGTGTTTCATGCCGTAGTCGCCGGCGAACAGGTGAAGGTAAGCGCCGAGCGAGCGTTCATCGTTCCATTTGTCACCGAGAGTGGAGATTTTCAGATCGAAGTTTCAACAATCGCTGCGTAAACTCTTACCGCCACGACCAAGGTCGCGAGGCCTTTGCCCTGTCTTCATTTTGGTCATTCTTTCTTGCCGTCACCGCTTGTAAAATAAAAGTGTGAAAACAAAATTTGTTCTAATCGTGTCGCTATTGGCTTCTACCTTTTGTTACGCGGAGGGTCTGCTCGAGACTCCTGTTGATTTAAATCTCCCGTCTTTCGAAACGGTGAAGAAGTTCAATCGAGAGCAACTGGAGCTCTACATTCTCGGGATGCGTAGTGCGATCGATGAAATAGAAGCGATGCAAATTGAAGATGGAGTGGATTACGCCTCCGCCCCGACATGGAATTTAAACTTTTTTTCCGAAGCCGAAGCCGCTTCAAATGATCAGAAACAATGTATTTATGGCGGATGGGTCCGCACGCGAAATACTGCCGGCAAATGTCCACGTCCTGATAAAGGCGGATGCACTGGTCCTAATTTTCGATGTCCAGTTATCTATGGCGGAAAGTGCGTCGGGTACCAGCATTATGCGACTCGCGCCTGCGTTCGAAGTGCCCAGGGAGCCGACGCGATCTCGGCCGATTTGTTGTCGGATTCGACAGGCAATTCCCAAAGAAAATGGGAAGCCTATACCAAACAAATTCAAACTTATTGCGGTCGCGGCAGCAGCCGGCGATTTTGTCAGACGCTCCAGCGTAGAGTTCGTGAAATTCGCGATGTTTCTGGTGTTGCTGAATTTGTCCCGGTTCCGAATTATGAAACGGTCCCAGCACCCCCAGGTACTCCTAATGCCGGGCCAGGCTTAACACTAAAAAATCCGAATTCCGACGGTGACTCGAACGCCTGCTATTCCGAACTACTTGTCCAAACCACTCGCTGTAACGGTGGCGCTCTCAAAATGGCTATGCCAGCGGATATCGCCTACCGGGCGTTTTGTATGAGCGACAAAACTCTTTTAGAATCCAACATCGCGCCGATTCGTGCTCGCGCCGAAGCACAAATAAAATGCCTAAAAAATCAGGCGGCCCGCTCGGGCGGAGATAAATATTATCGCCGCGCCGTTCAAGACCAAGTCAAACTAGCCGCGCAGATTCGTCAGCAGATTGAGCGGTGTTATCAGTTCGTAAAAAAAGGAAGTCATATTCCGTCAAAACACTTGGGGACCTTACGATTTCCGGATGACACTTCACAGCCGGTTGAAGTCACCAGCATTTCTCCGCCACAAACTGTGACTTTGCAGGCCGGCTATTTTGCTGCCTCAATCAATTTGCAGAAAACAAGCGGACGATTTTGTGATTATGATCTGGCGGGAGTTCCGGCGGCTCCGACCCCGGTCGTTCCACCACCGCCGGTAGCCGAAGCGCCACGCGCAGCAAATGTGCCGGTGCCAGCGTCGGTGCCCCTTCCTTCGAGTGTGCCGGTCGTGAAAGTAACTATACCAACTGTCCCGGCGGCAGCTCCCGCCGGGACAGTTCGAACATCAGATCAATAGTATTTAGGAAGCTTCGTGATTATTGCGGGCAAGCGAAGTTTGGATTGGCCGCACCCATAGGGTGAATGATCGTTTCGGCGCGAGCGATAAATGCATCGGTCCACATTTCGACTGTCTCGCCTAAACCGCGCTCTTCAATATGAGCCGCACGAAAAATCGCTTTCACGCGTTCGCGACCTTCGGGTCCGCGCATAAAACCTTCGAGCAATTGAGCTAAAAACTTACGGCCGCTCTCAGAGATGATCGGGTTGCTCATCCCCGGGTCAGGCAAGAAGGGAATAGTTAAGCTCCCCTGACATTTCGCCGGATCTTTCCAAACTGGTTCTGATTTGAAACGGTTGAAGTCGACTTTAAAAAACGAAAAGTTTTTTACTCCGACACCAAAGCTCGATCCAATATCTTGGATCATCATAATGGGCTGCCCGACACATTTTCCTGCCGGATTTATTTCGGGGCAAACAAGGCGATGATTCGCAGCCTTTACATCCTTGTGTTGCATGAACACGGCAAGAAGTCTCAAGGCATCGCGATCACGATACTGATAATATTTTTGAGTGGGATCAGTGGAGAAATTACGCATTAACTCTTTGAAACTGACGCCTTCTTTAATTTGTGGCTCGGTGGCCTGAGGGTCCCGGCGCTCCATATCTTCTGGCGATTCTTGGAGTACAACTGCTTCTCCGCTAAATTTTTTCTCGATCGCTGTCGGGCTAAATACGCGCGGATTTTTTAATGTGGTGGGATCTTGATGGCGATCGCTGAACGGATTCAGCGTGCAACCGTGACAATGTGTTTCACGAACATAGAACATACGATCGGCCGCAAAACCGAGCGCCCATAAGAGACGGGTGCCGAGGACTTCGCCATAGATTTCTTCATTCGCTCTGCCATTCGGATCTAGTTGGCGAGGGATGTACTTCACTTTGATTTTTTCCGGAGTACCATTTGCTTTAACGAGTGGGGCATACACTCCCGTTTGATCGGGCCCCATGAGCTGGCAATAAAATTTTGGAGTTCGGCCGCTGGCGCTCGATTTTTGCGTTGATATTTCTGGCGTCGCTAAGCAATGAACGTAATCTTTCAGAACGAGAGCCCAGTTTCCTGAAACTGCAGGTCCATTGTAGACATCAAGAGTAGGGGAGAACTGAAAGTCGCTTGATATCCAACTCGGCGAGAGCCAAACTTTTGCATTCGAAATGAGGGCCGTACGTTCTGCCGGGTTTTGAATGACCAGGTCAGCTTTGGCAAATTGCGTTAATAGGCATGCTGCCACGAGGGCTGCTAAACGAAACTTCATAATTACTCCCCATACAAAACCGATTTTAGGTCCCATTAGAGATTCTTAAAGGAAAATTGCGCATCCCGCTAATAACTAAAGGCCGAGTGAAGAAGTTTCACCTGTCCGCTGCGTTTTGGAGGAGAAAATAGGTCGAAGTACCTGAAAATAAAGACTTCCGCCGAAGAGGAGCCCCGAAATAATTGAAGGTAAAAGAAACCCACGATAACCGGCGCGGTCGAAAAGAAACGCACCGACAACCGAGCCAAGGCCGAAAAAGAAAATAATTCCGACTCGCATCAGGTTCGGCAAAATTTCTAACGCGGTTCTACGACCCAGTTGAGGTGTGTTGAGTAGTCGGACAATTCCAATCCCTAAATCTGTCACCATTCCTGTCAAATGAGTCGTGCGCACGACGGATTTCGATACGGTCGTGATCATTCCATTTTGAAGTCCACAGATTAAACATAAGAGAGCGAGCAAAACGTAACTGCTAGGGCGCTCGAGTGGGGCGCCGAAAGTCCCGAACACTTTATTGAATCCGCAAACAACGACCAAAAGAGTGAGGAAAAAGAGTAAACCTAAAACGATATAGTACTTCGGCTTTTTCTTGAGTTGTAAACGAATGTCGACGAGCTGCGCACTCATCATGGCTCCGCACAAAAATAAAAACGGCACGATAAGCATTCCGATGGCGCTTCCGAATTCGTGCTTGCTAACTTCGACGCCGAAGAAAGTGGCGAAGCCCGTTACATGCGAAACAAAACGGTGGCAGGCCAAGAACCCACCGATGTTGATGACTCCGGCTTGAAATGCGAGCGCCATCCACACCAGCATGTTGCTGCGAGTGTAGGTCGAGATTGAATCGTGTCCATAAATCATAAGTGAATGACCAAGCAACCCTGATTGTCTTTGCCACTAGGCAATTTTTCGTAAGTCCATTGATAGCCGGCGAGCTTTAAATATTGAATCACTATTTTTTGAACGGTGCCGGTGCCTTTGCCGGTCATAACTCGAGCCTTTTTCAAATTCGAATTCGAAATCTTCACTAAAAAATCATCGAGCGCCGGCTCGACTTCATCTGCTTTATATCCGTGAAGGTCTAAGAGATCCTTCATAAATGATCCCGTTGGAAAGAATAAACCGAACCAAGATTTAAAATTTGCGTGAGCTCGTCAAGTGCTGCGCGACTCTCAGAAATAAGCTTTGGATCTACCAAATCAGCCAATGTAAGACGATCACGATAATGTTTCGTCGCCCATGCGGTCAGGGAATTATAGAGCGCATCGTTCATCAAAACCTTTGGATTTGTCTTAGCCAATTCTTTTTCGTTTAAGACGACGCGAAGGCGAAGGCAAGCCGGGCCTCCGCCGTTTTGCATACTTTGCCGCAAATCGAAGTACATTATTTTTTGAATGGGAGATTTGGGATTTTTTAAAAGGGCTTCAGTGTAGGCACGGACCGACGGCGTTTCTTGGCATTCTTGCGGGGCCACTAAACACATTTTACCGTCGGGCAATGATAGAAGTTGAGAGTTGAACAAATAAGATTTCACCGCGTCTAAAAGTGGAACATCGGCGCTCGGAACAAGAATCGGAGCAAAGGCATCAGAACTTACTTTCGCATATTTTTGCGAAAGCTCGGCAATCGTAGGACTCGCGTCGAGAAAGGCTTCTTCGTGATAGAAGAGTACGTTTTTATTTCCGACTGAAACAACATCATTATGAAAGGCGCCGGCATCGATCGCTTTTGGATTCTGTTGGGCGAACACGCACTGATCTTTAGAAAGTTGATGAAGACGTGCTATCGCGCGAGAAGCTTCGAGGGTTTGACGAGCCGGAAATTTTATTGGTGCCTTCGCCGTTGTATCGAAAGCAATTTGACCGTAGACAAAAAACTGAATTCCTTTTTTCCCGTAGTCCTCGCAGAATCGCGTGTGATTAGCGGCCCCTTCGTCTCCGAATGCGACCGTTTGCGGGATGGAGTCATGATGTACAAACATCGCATCATCTTTGAACATCGCTTGTAAAATTCGTGTTGTGGTTTCGTGCTCGATTGAACGATGAAATTTATTGTTGAGATTTGCCGCCGTGAAGTGAACTTTCCCGTCTGCCGAATCTGCACTCGGACTAACGGTCGCGGCATTTGCGGTCCACATCGAGGAGGCCGAATAGCATGAGGCTAATATCGCAGGATTTTCGGCCAACGCCATTTTTAAAACAGCCTCGTCGCTCCCAGAAAACCCAAGACAACGTAAAACTTTCACATCGGGGCGCTCTTGCGGCGCTAAAACTCCTTGCGCGAAACCCGCATCGAAAAGCGATTTCATTTTGCGTAAACCCTGCAAAACGGCTTCGCGCGGATTTGAGACGAGCGCCTTATGACTCATAGACGCGACATTTCCGTAAGATAGACCGGCATAGTTATGCGTGGGCCCGACAAGTCCGTCAAAATTGGCTTCGAAAGCTTTCATTCTCATCCGTTCGTTCGCTTTGAAAATAGCAGAAAAATCTACCAAGTTGACCCTTAACATTTGCTATTCGCAAACAGAAATGACATAACGTGTCAGACAAATTGGGGAGGTAAGTATATGTTTACTAAGCAGTTTTGGGTAGCCGGGCTCTTGTTCCTTTCAACGGCATCGTACGCAAAGGGCGTAATCATCCCAAAGGATGAGCGGGTAGTGGACATGAAGCGCGCCGAGGTTTGGTTTGCTCCTGCATGGATAGACTCCAATTTTAATTTTTCGCCTGATCTCAAAATGCTCGTCGGACCTCCACTTAAGCACGAAGAGCAGCGACTTCTGCAGGATGCGATCGATTGTAATGTTGTTCCAAACGGTGTGGGCACGGACACTGGATTAACTCGAAAATTTATCTGCAGCCTCGCAACTGGTGATTCAGAAAATCCGACTCTCGATATCAAAGTTAAATACGGTCAAGGAAATGCCGAAGTGAGCGGCGAACTGATTGCGACTCGTTTGTTTTGGGCGCTCGGCTTCGGCGCCGACAGAATGTACTTCATGCCGACGACCAGATGTTTTGGATGCACAGCAGACCCTTTTAAACATCGAGAGCTTGATCCCACATCGCTCACTGATCCACGCGAATTTACTGCCACTGCGATTGAGAGAAAATTCCATGGTGCGAGTCTCGACAAGCCGATTGTGAAATACGTCATGAGTGGGGGCCCGCATCCCTCGCGCATTGCAGTACCAAGTTCAATCTCGGGTTGGAATTTTAAGGAACTTCTTAGTGCCGTTTCTGACGATCCCCGTTTGCGTGCGGATCAACTTATGAAACGGAACGCTCTTGCTCTGCTCGCAGCATTCATTAATCACGCCGATAGCAAAATGCAGAATCAGCGTTTGGTTTGTATGGACCCAATCGATGCGGAGGGGAAATGTTCAGGCCGAGTGGCCATGATTATCCAAGATCTGGGATCTGTTTTCGGTAAAGGATTTAAAATTTCAATCCTCGAACTTCTACGTGTTGATTACCAAGGGTGGTCGACTTCACCGATTTGGCGGGATCCAGCGAAATGCGTAGCGGGAACGAGTTTTTGGTTTACGCAGTCCTTCAGAAAAATTGCGATCAATGAGTCGGGCCGACAATTTCTCGTGAAGCTTTTAAAAGGATTTTCTGCAGGACGCGAGGGCCGAAAGCGCGTCGAAGATATTTTTCGCGCTGGGCACGTCGAACTTCGTGGACCTGCGACGGCCTCGCAGTGGGCTGACCTATTTATGCGTAAAGTGAAAGAACTAGAGTTTCCCATGGGAGAAGCCGACCCAAACTTTCAGTGTCCGCAATGATTAAAACATTAGTAACAAAGGATCAAAAAATGATTCGCCAAGTTTTCCTTGCTCTTTTGATTACGATCGCCGGACTCACAGCTTTCGCTGATGAATATATTTGTACTCTTGCCGTGGGCCCGACGACGGCTGATGCTTCTCGATTTGCGAATGACCTTCAGCCAGTCGTGGTCGAGATTTACCCTTACGCTTGCGTCGGCGAGCTCATTGGCGCGAATTCGTCTGTTGTTCTTTATCGCGGGCAACAAGATTTAGTTTCAAAAACAGACTTATACAATGCATCGGTCGACTTCGTCGATTACCGGTCGACCGGTCAAGAGCTCGTCGTCACCTGCAGCTGCAAACTCGAATAATTATTCTTCTAGGCCTTCGGTTGCGGCAAGAATATCTGCCGCATTCCAATTAGGTAAATCGTCCACCAATCCTGAAAGTAACTCATCAAATTTTGCCCGTGCGCGTGCCCGCGCGAATCCTTGGGAAGAAGTGACGCCATCCGCGAGTTCTCGCCATCCTGGGGAGAGAGTGAGACGACTTCTCAAGGCGGCAGTGAAAAGATCCACCCACGTCGGCTGACTGTACGTGAAATTAAGTGCAAGAGCATCTCCCTCGGCACTTGTTGTGTGCCAAAATCCTCTCGGAACAAATAGCAAAGATCCGGGCTTCAAAATAATTTCTTCACAATTTTCAGTGGGCATTTTGGTTGGGAGATCGCCCTCTATGTAAGTTGCCAGTTCTGAATCGAGCGGTTGTCCTATCGTGTACCGTTCAGTCGGATTTGTGAATGTCTCGTTCGGTGCAATTCTCCATCTCTTTGTGCCGTGAATCTGCAAAACAAAATTTATATTTTGATCGAAGTGTGCGGCCGTCCCTTTTCCTGCCGGAGTCGCGTAGACCATGCATCTGGCGACGGTGGAGTTCGGTAAACCAAGCTCGCTGTGGAGTTGCTTGAGCTCTTCCCCAAGAACTGGCGAAATGGTTTGAACGTTGTTGAAGAGCAACGCCATGCCGTCTTTAAATTTTTGCTTTGCTTCATCGGGACTTGCATCAATGGAGCTTGATTCGTCGGCGACATCCGGCAAATGCACTTGAACTTTATTCGGCCACGCTTTCAGCATTGTATCGAGAGAGCCGAGAAATGAGAGTGAAGTAAGGGCTGGGAGATTTACGTTATGAATTATGAAAGGCTTTTTCGGCCAATTCTCTTTCATAAATTTTGAAGACAATGCGTTTAGGATCATGGTCCTCCCAAAAAAATTAAAATACGTAAGAGACTGAGGCGCCGGATAAATAATTTAACTGATCGCGATCGTTAAAGTAATTATCGAATTCTTTAATGTCGATGACTGCGGCTCCAAGATTTATGCCGGCAGAAAAATCCGGTGTAACGCGAAAATCAAATCCGAA
>JAYTDP010000007.1:0-4306 GCA_043735865.1 Bdellovibrionales bacterium | reverse complement strand
AGAATCCCGTTCCAATCGAGTTTCACTTGTTTACTATTTTCACTTGGTGGTTCGATCGTCAGGTTTAATTCGGCGCCTTCAACAATAACTCGCCCGACTCGGAGTTGTCCGCGCAGTAGTCCCCAGCCACTAATGCTGGCCCGAATCCGTTTCACGATAAGGGGCTTCAGCGTTTTAGCCAAATCTGTCTTCGGAGCAACTTCGATGTCGCTGACATCGACTCCCAAAGGGAAAAGGGTCAATTTGAGATTATGGGCGGTCAACTTTGCCGGCAGATTCTCTTCAGACAGTTTTTCAATCTTATAAAGAGCGAGACGCTTCAGCCGCGGTACGTGATACGTCACCGCGAAGCCGATCATGAAAAAACACCCGGCAAAAATAAGACTCACTTTTACCATGCGGAAAAGTCTGCTGTTCATCAAGATGCCGCTCCTCCTGACCATTCGAGCATAAGGCTATGCGCTGAACGGTATCCGGGACGAATTGCAACGATGCTTTGCAAGAGCTCAACTGCCTGGCCAACTTGTCCAAGCCCGCGCAAAATGTGTGCACGTAGGTACGTTGACGCGAAAGTGGTTTCGGGTTGCTCTGAGTAGCGATTCTCGACCTGTTGGAGCATATCGAGGCATTCGATAAATCGGCGCGACTTTAAGAGTAGTTCGAGGCGCAACCAATCGGAAGCCGGATCGCTGCTCGCACGCCGTAAAACGATGAGCGCATGCTCATAGAGTTCGATAAAATTGAGGCCGATAGAAAAGTTGTAAGCTTGGCGTGGATGATCGCGGAGACTCTCTTCGAGAGCTTCAGTCAGACGATCCGCCCAAGCGAGATCATCTTTAGATAGCGCCAAGCGCTTTTCAAATAGATCGTGCTGCAAAACTTGAAGGGCCTTTTCTGAAATCACATATCGCGCCCAGCGTTCTTTGAACTCGTCGCGACGTCTCGCGACCTCCGGATCTTTCGGGTAAAGTTCTTCGAGGCGACCCAAAAGGCGCTCTTCCTCTTCGATCATTCTCTGATTTTGCACATATTCAAGTTTGTCGAACATCTCGCGGCGGCGACTGACGATCTTGTTTTCTAATTGCCGCACGGTCTCTGCGCGAAGTGTTGCGAATCGGGAGTCGAGATCTTCCCACGGTGAAAAGGTCGAAAGTCGTTCTTTCGGTTCGATTGAATTTTGTGCGTCAAAAAGAAAATTGAGAAAATCTTTGCCTGGCCGAAAACCCGAACGGTGAAGGACTGATAATAAAGCGCGCCACACAAGGCGCTTTTTTTGTGGAAACCAAGTCAGGTAGAGTTCATAAACTTCGTGATAGAAACCAGCGTTAACTAAAAATGCCAAGAAGGTGGCGCGCTCGCGGCGGCCCATTGAATCTGTTTTTAATCGCGAGATGACTTTTGCCGCAACTTTGTCGGAATCTTTTTCAGACAACAAAAGGTCGCGCAGAATGTGCTCGATTTCCTGACTCAAAAAATGCACCTTGAAAGAAGTTAAGTGGCGTTTGCTTCCAAACGCTTAACCTCTCTATTATCCTCAGGTTTTTTTGATTATCCGAGGCCTAACGCACACCATTATTTGATGTTGACGCGCTCTTTGTATTCGCCTGAGGCCGTGTCGATTTTTAACAAATCGCCAACGTTGGTGTGGAGGGGAACTTGGACCACGTGACCGGTCGACAAAGTCGCAGGTTTATAAGTGCCGGTGACGGTGTTTCCTTTGAAGCCAGGGTCGGTTGCAGTGACCTCGAGGTTTACCGAAGCGGGAAGTTCAATACCAACGGCGCGTTCGTTGAAAAAGCAGATCTTCACTTCGAGATTTTCAATCAAGAAGTTACCATCGCCACCAACTAGATCTTGGGAGAGGGAAATCTGCTCAAAGTCGTCCTGTGACATGAAGGCGTACCCAGACTCATCCTTGTAGAGAAAATTCATTTTTTTATACATTACGTCTGGGATCGGAAATTTCTCGCCGGATTTAAAAGTACGTTCGAGGAGTTGGCCGGTGATGAGTTGGCGTAATTTAGTTCGGGTGAACTGATTTCCTTTTCCAGGTTTGACGTGTTGAAACTCAACAACGGCGTACGGATTACCGTCGATCAATAGAGCCAGGCCTTTTTTGAAATCACTTAAATCAATCATTTTATGCTCCGTAAAAAGTGGAACGCTAGAAATACCGAAAAGACGGGTGTTTGGCAAATAGCCTTAGGCGATTTAAGACTGCTCTTTATCTAGCGCTGACTGAAGAATGCCTGCCAATTGCGTCGGTTTTGAAGTTCACGAGCGCCTTGCAGATACGCCCTTTGAGCGATTACTAGCCGAGTTGTATCCATGACCCAATTTCGTCCCCATAAAGAGACCGCAATATCGACGGACGTTTGCGGCGAGCAGCCGGAATACGCGAGTAACATCGCAAAAATCGTCGGACCGCGGTGTCGTTGCCCGTCGCAACCGAACGCCACGTATTTGTGATTTTGCAAACAGCTCATAAAATTAATGGGCGCATGACTAAAAGTCGGCAGTGCGACTTTTTCATATTCGTCCGCGATCAGTTTCATCGCGATCAAACCAAGCGCCGGCGACGCCGCAATTTCGAAAGTGACGAGATCGGGGTTTGAAACATATTTGTGAATAAACGTTCGTGCCGCATTTGGATTTTGTTTATTGAAATACCACGTGCAGTATTTTTCTTGTGGCGCAAAAGCGCTTGGCTCTGACATATTTTTTGCCGCGGCAACTACATCGGAAACGCTGGAGTTGCCGATTCCACCAGCAACCAGAGTGGCATCGCCGAAACGAAAGGTGCGGTTGCGATTGATATTTGGCCCAGCCACTTGGTGAGACAAAAACGTTTTGAGATTGCAATAAGGAGGTTCGGCAGAGAAGGCAAACTGGGAGGCGAAGACTAGTAAAGCAGAAATCAAAACTTGTTTAGACATGCGCATTTATAACGCATTTCTCGCAGACAAAGGGGGTTTTTTATTCTGACGACTTGGTGCTGCGTATAGTTTTCAAGACTTGCCGTAAAAGCGCAATTTGTTGATCAACTTCCTGCATTTCACGAGCGGGAACAGGCTCTAAATCGACTTTATTAACCGGCACGGCGATCGTTTCGAGGCTTCGCTGATGGATAATTTTTAAGCGTTTTACAATTTCATTCTGGGGGCCAAATTGCCGTTCAGCTTCATTCAAAGTTTCGATGGCGCGATCGTGATCGTTTCGAACAATGTACGCGTCGGCCAAAGAGATCATGCGTTCGAGAGTTTTTAGACGATGCTGCTCTTGATTTTTCGCATTCGTGGTTTCTTCAAGTGTAAAGTCATCCCATTCCCGGACAGCCTGGCTGATCGGCTTCAGTGCGAAAACTTCTGGTGCGTACTCATCCGCCGTTAAACTTTCGAGTTTTTTTACTGCCATTTGGGCTTTGTCGTTATCAGGGCTTAGAAACAAAAGCATTTTGAAAGCTTTGAGAGCATCTTTCGGCCGCTTTAACCGCAAATAACATTCGGCGAGGAGTGAGTGACCTAAAACGTTTTCTGGAGCTAAATCGACCACACGTTTTAATTCAGGCAAAGCTTTGTCCCATTCGCTTTGATCGAGCAGCACGCGAGCTAGCGCAACGCGTCCACCAGCGAAGTCAGGGTGGCGTTTCACTCCGTTGGTGGCCACCTGAAATGCTTCTTTTATCATACCCATTTTGCGGTAAGCTTCAGAAAGCGGAGCGAAAACTTTAGAAGCAGGATCCTGCTCATAAAGTTTTTGATAACGCTCGACGACTTCGGGTCTAATTTCGTTTTGATTCACCACTGCTTAAATAGTGGCAGAGTGTAATGCCGTTTTCAATAGAAACGGCGATTTGAGGGTTTTTGGCAGTCATTATAGGTATCGATCCGGGTTCTTTGCTCGCAGGTTATGGAGTCATTCGTGTCGATAGTGACGGCATGAAGGGTCTTGAGTGTGGAGTTATCGAGATCCGCAAAGAAAAGACGTTGCCGCTCAGACTCGCCCAACTTGCGCGAGATTTGCGCCCCATATTCGAGAAGTTTAAGCCCGATTCCTGCGCCGTCGAAAAAGTATTTTTAGGCAAGAGCGTCGATAGCGCTTTTACTCTAGGGCACGCGCGGGGAGTTTGCTTTTCAATAGCGGGAGAGTTCGGCGTTCCGGTCTTTGAATATGCCGCGAAATCGGTGAAAAAATCGGTCACGGGCGCTGGCAATGCTGACAAAGAACAGGTTAAGCTTGTGATCGAGAATTTATTGAAGCTTCGCTCAGCATTTTTTGACGCGACCGACGCACTTGCAATCGCGCT
>JAYTDP010000006.1:0-8270 GCA_043735865.1 Bdellovibrionales bacterium | reverse complement strand
ATATCAACGAGGTAAATTGTCGTTTTAACGACGTGGTTAAACTCGAAATCTGAAGCTTTCAAAAGACCTTCGATATTTTTCATGACGAGCGCGGTTTGCTCTTGAACGCCGCCTTTTGAAACTTCGCCAGTCGCAGGGTCGATGGCAATTTGCCCCGAGCAATAAAGAGTTCCCTCATATTCGACCGCTTGCGAGTAAGGTCCGATCGCGGCCGGTGCTAACTTAGTAGTGATAATTCGTTTTGCCATTTCCATAAGGTGCTCCTAAAAATAGAATGTCATACCCGCACGAATCGGAGAATCTCCGAACGTGCGGAATCTAACTTCGCTTGATACGGATGTCACGCCGACGCCCGCTTCGAAAGTAATACCCAAATTCTCGAGCCCGGGGAGAAAAAACTCCGAACCGAAGAATCCAGTCATCTCGAAGCCCGAGTCAGTTTTGCCGAGTGTCTCCACCGAGAGAATCCCCGCACCCGTGCCCATATAAAAATTCATATTTTCTTCGGTGAAAATGACGCGATAAAGGCGCGCCATGAATCCAAAGCGCGAATTGTCTTTTTGGGTGTCGATACCAAGTGCCGCGCCCAAGCCAAGTTTTGCATCTGGCCAATATTTCATCGCGACGCTCGGGAGTTGCTCAGAAAATTGATCGGAATAACCAATGCCGAGGCGATTCGACAGGTCTTTAGCCGACGAGACACTTAGAAAACCGAAAATTGTAATCGCCGCGAGAACTAGGGGAAGAAATCGAAGAAGCAAACCGCGCATGTGAGAATCCCTTTAAAGAGTCATGTTTGGCCTTCATTTAACCTCTTAAGTCCTCGGGATTTCAAGATTTTATTTACTTGAAAGACAATCGAAAGCGAATTACCTTCAAGCTTACCTATTTCGTGGGGCCCTTAGCTCAGCTGGGAGAGCGCTAGCATGGCATGTTAGAGGTCAGCGGTTCAATCCCGCTAGGGTCCACCAACCTCACGCACATATTGGCGCTTCGCTGGCCTTCGGCAGCTCGTCCCGCTTCGTTGGTCGTCTTTCGCTTTCTGCGACGTGCCTTACGGCACGCCTCGAAAGCTCTCTCCTCCCGCCTCGCGGGCCGGGGAAATTTGTGCGTGAGACCTCTGCTTATGGCGCGCTTGGATGCTTTCGATTGAATTCGGATTCGGCGCGCTCGTTCCACTCCACTACCCCGCGCATGGAGTCTTCGTAAGACGAAGTGAAGTCGTAACTCAAAGTGATGAGGCCAGCGAGGCCCGTCGCGAGCAGCGGCCAGTCATTTCTAAATTGAAGATCTCGATCGCGATGGGATGCCACATAAATCGGGACAACTATCGCCGTAAGCGCAGCAAATGCGATCGACATTCGAATGACGCCACTTTTTGTTTCGCCAACATAGATTTGCCCTAGGCCTGGAAGAGCGGATCTCGTCGCGGCTGTATATTTCGATTTTGACGGAATCAGTTCCGCTTCTTTTGCAAAGCCCGCTAGTGCCGACGCCGGATATTTTTGAATGAGTTCGTCAAAAGCTTCGTTCGGCTTTTGCCTCGGAAGGCCCGGCGCACTTGTCGAACGATAAGCCCACCCCAACCGGTAAAGTGTCAGTGGACGCAATGAACTTTCTGGGTAGCGTAACAAAAGCGTCTCCCAAAGTTGAACGGCACTATCGGTCGCTCGTAACCGCATGTCGGCAAGACTTAAAGAGCCGGCAAGAGATTGAAACGCCGGAAAGTCGGTGATTGCGGCGGCAGCCTCGGCTAGGAACGCCATTGAACCCCGAGGTGGGGGCTCGAATCGATACTCGTAGAGGCTTTCGGCTTGAAGAAAGAGAGCTTCTTCCGCCGGAGGCGCTTTTGTTTCCTTCGTTAACTTTTGCATTCGCGTGAGACGAAGTTGGGAATCGTTAAAAATGGAATCGTCAGTTTTAATCAAAAGCGATGGCGATGCACAGCCGCTTAGAAAAATAGCCGGTAACATAATAACAACAATCAAATGGAATTTTTTTGCGAGATTCAAATGCTCCCCCGACGCGAAGTGTGACGCTATCACGGGAGTTCGTAACTTACTACTTTGACTGTTGCGGCTCGCGTTTTGATCCAAATGTCATGAGGGGCTTTTTCGAACCCTTCCAGATGACCGAGTCGATAAAAAAGTGGTGAACGTTTAGGAAAATATAAATGCCGCTCACGATCCACGCGGCGTTCGCTTCGCTTCCGATAAAAAGCCCAGGTAATACTTGAAAAACGCCCCAGCCAACCAATCCGCAAATAACGAGACTGACCGACGCGATGATTGCGCCCATCTCAAGTGTGACTACGGCGAATCCCAAATATTGAATTCCGTGAAAAACCGGTATCAATCCGTACGCGCCGATTAAACTGAGAGGGTGTAACCACGCAGCCAAAGCAAAAAGCGGCGTTACTGAAAACACGAATCCACGCGCGTCAATATTTCCATTTCGTCTCGATCTGAGAAAAAGAACCACTACAAGAACCGATAATACGAACCATGCGACGAGCTGCAAAATTTGATAATAAATGTTCGGGAGATTGAGTGGATCAATCCAACTCTTAAAAACATAAACCTGATTTGCGTTCGCGTTGAAATGAAGCCAACCAGCTACCGCAAAAAGGAGCGGCGTCGCGAGCACCAATGTCCGAAGATTTTTCGAGCGATATTCATTTTTCACAAAATGCCAGGCGACCCCGAACGCTTGCCTTGAAATGTGCCAGAAGAAAAGAATCATCGCGGCCTGAAGTAAAATAAGTTCGGGCGTTCGATGACCTCTAGTTGAAGCGATAACTGCAATGATCAGAATCGGAGCCACGATGGAGACCAGCTTATGCTGCATCCACAATTCTTGTTTACGATAAAACAAGAAATAGGTTTGCATGAAATGTGGAAACGAAAAAATAAGAAGTAAAAACTGGAGATTCGGAATATCTTGCACGTAGAGCCACTTTAAAAATGGGACTACAAACACAGTGAGCCCGCCAATCGCGAGCCACAATATCGATGCGTGTAAGTTTTCTTTAGAACGAAACATGGTAACTGCCGGCGTCTTCATAAGCGTTTGATCTGGACACCCACGTGTTCACATTAATCGTATATACCTTTTGAACTGCGGGGTCCGGAATTATGTCGACCTGGTAAGTACTTGTACAAAGACTTGATGTCGGGATGGTAATGATTCGAACGGCCTCAGTACCATTGGGAATCAGCTCTAGATTTTTCCCGTAACATCGTCGATAGACCACTTGAACTCCCCCGACCTGTGCGAGCGGATAGCGGCCATAATGCCCTTTTAATTCGCTGACCATCTGCAAACCCAGAGTTCGCGCCTTTGTTGTTTTCGCCATACTTGCATAGACACTTTGATAAACCGCCTGAAGCGATGATCCAGCCAAAATGAAGAGAAGCATCAGGCCAGCCGCGACTACCATCTCGACCATTCCGAATCCACGCTGCGATTTCAGTGATGAGAAAGGCTTCATAATCCCTCAGTCAATCCGAGAGCAAAATTCACGTATTTAAATGAAGGCTTCATGAGTTTTGATTCTGCCTGCACATCGCTGTAGTCGATTGGATCTTTGTACGACACCCAACAACGATATGTCAGACCCGCAGCGGTGCCGCAGTCTTCGAAGTAATCTTTTAATTCGGTGTATCGGGACTTTACGATTGGCTTTACTCCGCCCGACTTACGATAAAAAGGAACAAAGAAATTATTGGCCGAAGTCGCACTTAACGTCACCATTTGGCGAGAAACTTCACTGGGCGAAAAGCCCGCCGGAATCGGCACGGATGCAATTGTCTCTCGCATGCCCTGAGGGTCAATCATGAAGAGTTGCCCGCCGCCGACAATCACGATTCTTTCGGCATCAATGTGACCGTAAATCACATGCGCTTCACCAGCGTTTAACTTAATTGTGACTGTATCTGCGCTGATGATACCGCAGAAGTATTTTGCGTTCCCGACAGTAAAATCAAACGTTAGATTCGACCCTTGTCTCGCAAGTACTATTGGACGCATGAAACCCATATAATCTTCTGCGCGCTCGCAGGTTTTCTCGAGTGAATTCGTGCCTAGATTATTAGCAGTCGGGTAAACGGTGTCGGCAGCTCGAGCCGCATCGGCGATTGCGGTCGGCAATTGTGGGCCGTGCCCATAAACGGCGGCACCCGCCTCGATCGGCAAAGGAAAGCGATTCGTGGTCGAGTAAACGTGAAAATAATCGACTGGCTGAGCCCAGGTTTTAGGACCCATTCCACTAAAAGGGTCCTCGAGGTCAGAAAGTTCGTCTAAGCGAATATTCAGTTTTTGATCAGCTATGACTTTTAGTTCAGACGCAGTACCAGCAGTTAAATTTTGCGCATTCGTGCTGAGGTTTTCAAAAAACATATCGCCTGTCGGACTCGTAATTTTCGAAACATTAAGACTCGCGCCGTTCACTTGAATAAATGAGTTCCCGTAAACCGAAAGTGAGCTCCCGGCATCGAGGGAGATCTGTGATCCGCCAATCGGCCGCAAGAAGAGTGCAAAGTGCCCGAGAGATAAAATTTGTAACCGATAGGTCCGCGTCTCGGTAAATGAAGCCATGGTGTCGTCGAGTGGCACCGCTTTAATTTGAGCGGTCACATTGATCACGCCTAAACCCAAATCCAGATCGGTTGAATCGCGCGTTAGAATAATAGAGTAATCGCTAAATTGCGTGAATGTCGTCATGCCCGGAACAATCGACGGCAAGATACTGTCGATTTGGCCTTTGGTAATAAGAGCCGCTGGCGGCTTTTTAATTTCGGTGTCAACAATGGCTTGCCAGCTAGCGGCCGGGCTACATGGTGAAGTTAATCGAGGTAAACACGATTTAATTAACGAAGATAAAACTGTCGTTTCTGCCAAAAAATTAGATTTGGACCGCGCCAAACGGAGTGGTATCAAGTAGCTTTGCATAAAGCCACCAAGCGACACTGCCATCATCAAGATAGAAATGCCGAGAACAAAGGCCATAGCAATATTTCCGCGCTGATTACGAATCATGTCTCATTTTGCTTTCCGCTTTCGGCATCTGACAGAACGGAACAGCCTGAATCGGACCCAACGGCGAAGTCCCCGTGCACGTCGGCGAAGACATCAAATCCCGGATATTAAACATGAAGTGCATGGTTCCGGTCGGGTTGAATTTTAGCGGCAGCGATCCGCTTGCGGTCGCAAGTGGCTCTGCTTTTAAAAGCAAAGACGGCATTTCGGTGACCCCAGTTCCGTCGACCCGATTGTTGAACATGACGTAACGATTTCCTTTTGCAATATCGCCGAGTGTACCCATCACGGTCGAACCGTAATACTGAACATGCTGAGCGATGGCGTATAGTCCTTCGGGATGCATCATGCTTAAGACGTTACCGTACTCAAATGAATTCGACCCAGGAGTCTTCTCGGCAAATGGAACCACTTGTGCAGCTAAGGTCGTGCGAACGGCGTAGCCCTTCGCAGGGAAGCAGCGAGCTTTGTTTCGAGCCCAAATGCGAGTCGCCGCAGACGCTCCGTCTTCAGTCCCTATTACGATTTGCGCATGTTGAATGATCGCAGCCACGAGAAGTTCTGTGCCCAAATTTCTCTTCGCATTTTTCACCACATCCGGAATCGGCTTTTGAGCAAATGCCGTCGGATCAGAGTCGTACATTGGCATCCAAAGAAGGTCGATGGCAGAATGCACATTTAACGGAAGGACAGAGTTACACTCCATATTCACCGGCACGACCGAGAACCAGTAGTCCCGCGCTCGTGACTGCACTTTAGTTGCACACAAGGACATCAGATTGCCTGCTGTACCCGAACGGTCGTCGATTTTATTTCTTAAATCGGGCAAACCAAGAGTTGTTCGCCATTGATCGACCGTCATATTATCGGTCGAAGCGGGATACGTAATTGCCGCAACTTGTTTAGCCAGTGGCACAAAATCAAAAAACGGAGTCGTTAGTCCGCCTGGTTTCGCGGCCATCAATGGCTGACCTTCGCCCGATGTTAAGGGATAGAGGGTAATTTTCACTTTGCGCGGGAGAGTGTCGACTTTCGGTTCGAGCTTGACGCGAAAATCACCGTTTAAAAGATCGGCCAATGCCAAACCGGGATCAATCATGGTCGTTGCGGTTCCGGAAGAAAACTCTCGAAACGCCTGTTTTAAAGTGGCCGAATTTTCGGCCATTGAAACTAATATTTCAACCGCGGAAGGAGAAATATGTCTGGCCGGATCAGCTTGGCCCGAAGACCCCAATCCCAAGATGAAAAATCCGAGAATTATTGGTAGACGTAGTCGCCCACCTGTAGTTTTCGTTTTTATAATCTTTTTCATAACGACTTCCCTTCAAACGTACCGATTTAAATTACGGAGTATTCGGATCAAATGGATAGGCCGGAGTCGGAGCCGCAAATGGTCCCGAAAGCACCGGTGCGGCCGTCCCCGACCGCTTGCTTCGATAAAAGGTGCCGGCCGGGCAGCCCTCTTGAACAGTCGTGGTGTCTGGAACCGTGATTGTCGAGTAAGCGATAGACGTCGTATAAGACGCGACGAACACGCAAGTTGTGGTGCCTCCGCACTGACTTGTATAAGCCGCGAGATCGCTCACACATGCGGGTGGCGGAAGCGGAGCACAGGTATTCGAAGTTGTCGTCCAAGTTCCCAATGAACAAGAACCGGCGCATGTGCCAGTTGTAGTAGCGTCACAGACTCCCGCCGCTGAAGCCGCGTGCGGCGTCTGAGGCAATGAGCAATACCCGAACTTCGTTGCTAAACAATCAGGCGGAGCCGTTAACACTCCATTGATGTATTTGTCGCCGTTCGAGCAAGATTCGGTGATTGTCGCATTCGTGTCTGGCGTGGTGAAACACCCGCCATAAGGATCGCAAGTTGTGGTACCAGGATATCCGTCGACACACGTGACAGACCCCAAGCACTTCGGAGCGTAAGTCGTAAGTGCAGTGGCGCATGAGTATACTGTCGGAGCCGTTGCCGGTGGCGGTGTCGTTGTCACAGTACAAGTAACGACATAAGTTAAAATAATACCGTACACACCGCCCACAGTTCCGTAGCTTTCAACTGGCGCCGCCGTGCAACCGGGACCGAGTGTGCTTGGTGGAATTCCCATATAAACATAAGGTAAACTTCCGCCTGGAGTCGTGCCGAATCCGCCCGGGCCGATAGGCACCGGCGCCGCACTTGGTAGGTCGCATGCTCCTGCAATTGCACCTGCAGTGTAGGTGTCATTCGCGGCAATGTTAACTACGCCCGTCTTCCAAGCGCGCTCGGTCACTGCGTAACCCGCAACATCTGGGTCAAGGCTATCGTCGACTTCAGCAGGGAGCGGCCCTGAATCTGGTACCGCATCGGCCGTCTGAAAATCTTTGCAAATCATTGCGTCGGCGTAAATTTCATAATCCGTCGGCATGTAGCGCGCGAGTCCGGCGAGCATATCAATTTCTTCTTTCAACATGTCGTTACCCGAGCGCACGACGTTACTGTTGATCATACGAAGACCCACATCCGTCGACCCGGCGTTTCGCTCCTGCCATCCGATTGCGTACCATTCTTCAGGTTCCGGAGACTGATCGCTTACCGCGGCTGCCGCTTCTTCAGTGAAATAACCAAGGACGAGATGGTAAGATGAGTCCGAGCCAGCGTACTCCTCGCCTTGCGTTTTGCCCCAGCCCGTATTGTAGTAATTGTCGACGTCGCCGTCGCCGCAGAATTGTTGGAACGAGAAAGTCATTTCGCAAGTTCGTGGATACTGAATCGGATTTGGGTCACGGCTCAAAGCCGAAATTGTGAGCGGAGACATGTGGGCTCGCAGCGAAGATTTGACTCGGTACTTTGCCATGTCGACTGGAGTGTCATCTTTATCCACTGGCTGAGTCATGAACATGCTGAGCTCAAGCGTGCCTAATTGGCGGCCCATGACGACCGGTGCCGTCAGATCACCCGCGATAATATTCGAACCCTGGGTCACGGTACTGCCAAAATTATATATATTTCGTTTTAAATTATATGTCGTCGCACTTTTCTTCTCTAAAGAATAAG
Source organism: Bdellovibrionales bacterium (assembly GCA_043735865.1). GTDB lineage: Bacteria > Bdellovibrionota > Bdellovibrionia > Bdellovibrionales > UBA1609 > CAYHVK01. The sequence goes on along the minus strand of JAYTDP010000006.1, from coordinate 199 downwards.
ACACGAGCGTGACCGGAATTCCGATCATTTCACCGGTGATTCTCTGGCTATGGAAATAGTGGAGAATTTTTCTCGGATGAAAGTTACCCGGATCAAGGTATGACATCGTACTATCGGTCACATTGATTGATTGGGTCGGAAAGAGCGGGCTGCTACTAGCCGCAATGCCGTTTTGCCATAAGGCCGCCGGATAGGCGCC
>JAYTDP010000005.1:0-2251 GCA_043735865.1 Bdellovibrionales bacterium | reverse complement strand
AAAAATGGTGATCTTGCTGTGGTGGGCGGAACATCTGGGGCTAACAGTTTTTTATGGGTCTACGCGAATGGAACAATCGGCACGATGGCAGCAACAGTTGGTGTTAATCCGGCATCACCCGCGTATTCAGTTGCTTTTTCTCAAGATGCAACGAAATTGGCGGTCGGCACTACCGCCGCAATTAAAATTTACGACCCAATTATTATTACAAACCCACCTTACGCAGTTACTATAACGTCCGGCGGTACTATTAATGGACTAACATTCAGCAAAAAAGGAGATCGATTGGCTGCAGCTCACACCAATGCGCCGTACCTGTCAGTATTCGAGACGACGAGCGCATACCCGTCCGTCAACCCAGCGCCAACGGGCCTTCCGAGCGCTGCTTGCAAAGACGCTTCGTACACGCCTTAACTAAGACGCAATTTTAACTTTGGCGTCCTCGCCAGCTTCGTAATCCGAATACTTGGTTTGCACCATGATAGTTTCGCCGGCTTCGTTCACGTAGCCTTTGATTTTGTACATTTTGAGAGGCTCGGCTTTACCTTTTACCTCGGCAGCGCCGGCATAATCGGTAATGAATTTTTCTTTGATGCGATCTAAGACTTCACCACTAATCAGTAAATCTGTACCGAAAGATTTGGTCGATGACTCTACTCGCGAGGCGGTGTTGACCGTATCGCCGATGACCGTATATTCCATACGCTCTGAAGAACCGATAGTGCCTGAAATTGCCGGGCCGCAATTGAGACCCATTCCGATTTTGATTTCGCCCTGTCCCCGACCTAAACGGAGCTCATTTAATTCAGCGAGAGCCACACGCATTTCGATGCAAGCTTTCGCCGCCCAATGTTCATCGGTACCCGTCGTTTTCGGAGCACCCCAAACCGCCATCATCGCATCACCAACGAATTTATCCACGACGCCGTGGTTTTTCGTGACAATTCCGACCATGATTTCGAAATACTCATTTAACATTCCAACCACTTCTTCTGGAGTATGACCTTCGCTAAATTTAGTGAAATCACGAATGTCCGAGAAGAAAACGACCACGTTTTTATTCACGCCGCCTAGTTCGAGATCGCCTTTTAATAAGTCGTCGGTGACCGTCGAGCCATGGAACTTATTAAGAACGTTTTTCATTTTGTCGCGTTCTCGGAGACCGCCGACCATCGTGTCGAACGATGATGCGAGCTCGCCCACTTCATCAGATGTATGAACGTTCGACTGCACATCGAAATTACCAGCGGCAATTAGGCGAGTTACTTCGACGAGCCGTTCGATCGGACTCGTTAAGGTGATTGAGAATAAGAAGACGAAGAAAATCGAACCCGATAAAACGAGACCGGTAATAAAAAATGCTTGCCGGCGAACGTACTCAGCTGGCTCAGAGATAATTTTTTCCGAGGCTTGTGCGACGACAGCCGGACCGTATGGAGTTTTGTAAAAACTCGCAATGAAATACTCTTTCAGTTGCTTGTCTTCAAAACGCATCTCTCCCTGCGCAAGCTTCGACTCCATCGCACGCTTCACCGGGGGATAATCTTTAAAGCTTTTCCCCTCGAGAACGAGCTTGTCGTCCGGATGGCCGAGCAAGTTGCCTTCGTCATCGACTAAATAAAATGAACGATCCGTAATCCGGCTGAACGGCTTTTGAATTCCATCGAGACGAAAATCCGCCAAAGCAATGTGAGTGATACGACCGGAATCATCTTTCACCAGCGGCAAACCAATCGTTAACAGTGGAGCACCTTTTGGCATCGACGAGTTGCGAATCTCAATATCGCCGGCAAAAACCGAATTTGTCGGGAAAGGCTTCATTTTCCGAAGATCCATAAAATAATCTTCGTTTAATTCGAGTCCTTTTAAGAACTCCGGCTTCGAAACTTTTTTGACGACTTCTTTACGTCCGTCTTTGAGCTCGACAATTTCGACGTTTACCAAATCCGAATCCTGCTCGAAGCTTAAATTCAAAGCATCGGTGCGCTCTTGTTCGGTCGCGTAGTTTTTCATCAGAAGTGACGCGACGATTTTTTCTTTTTCTTGGAATTTCTCGATGAGAACCGACACCTGTGCCGCCTTCGATTCAGCAGCGACACCATTCGCATCTTTTTCGCGTGGTCCCGAAATCTGCTCGAACACTTGGCTACTTCTCAACGCAATTGCGACGGTTGCTATTAGAAGCAGCAACACGGTAATACCGACGAGCTTTACAACAATGGGAATTCGCATTTGTCTTGTCATCTAGGGA
>JAYTDP010000004.1:0-11372 GCA_043735865.1 Bdellovibrionales bacterium | reverse complement strand
TCCAGGCATCGATGATTTTTGCGGGTGGCCCTTCTCCGAGGAGACCGCTGATAATGACATTGGTATCAACGACGATTCTTTTTTCGTTCACGCCGAACTTCCTTTTGCGCGGCCAGAGCCTCAGTCATGATCTGCTTTGACGTCATTCCTTTTTTCTTTGTCGCAGCTCTCAGCTCAACAATCGCTTCAAGGGCCTTGATCTCGTCTTTCGAGATGCTGTCACAGACTTGCTGGACGCCCTTTCGAATGAGATCAGTCATAGATGTATTTTGCATAAACGAAATCCGTTTTAAAGTTTCAATTTCAGTATCTTCTAAATAAATAGTCGTTTTTTTTAGCATACCTAACCTCAAGTGCCATACTGCCATATAACCATATATATTGCAACAGTTTTAGGCAATACGCCACAAGGTTTTCTTTTTAAGAATTCGTATCAATATGAAACACCCCGGGGTCACTGGCGAGACTCTTCGCGCATCGAAGATATAGAGGCGGTGCTTCAGTACCTGGCCGCTTCATTATCAAGAGATGGCTATTCACACGCTTGCGATACCCCCGCTTGGCTGCGGTAATGGTGGCTTAAAGTGGTGCGACTTTCGCCCACTCATTGAAAAGCATCTTGGGACTATTTCTGATCTTGAGATTTTTGTTTATGAAACTGGCGTCGCTGTAAGCTATTCGCTGTTCATCGAGGATTCTTCATTTGGCTCGGCTGAATACCAATATCCATTATAAGATTTAATCTGATTAACAATCCAAAGCTGCCATTGCTCAACCCCTTCAGATTGAAATGGATTATCGGGATAATTTTGCAAGTGGGCAGCAAAGATACAGAGGCTTCTTTGGCTTTCAAGTAGTGCAACCCATTTTGATAGTGTTTGTTCGCAGTTCAATCCGGGCTCAGGGTCTAAGCTGAAGTCGTAAAGGATTGTTCCCTCGTGTATTCTTAATGTCGGTACTCTTATCGCGCCATCATCTAACTCTGAACACTCAGGCTGGATATTTTCTGTTGAAAAACATTGCCAGGCGTTGAATGACTCCCAATGAGGTGTTTCATTTACGGCAGAACTTAAAGCTGGGGCGCCGACTTGAGCCGCTTTTTGCATTTCAAGGTCATCGTCGTTTAGCAGGTCGTAATGATTTGCGGTTGTCATTGATAGGCATAGAATACTTGACGCTAAAATGAGCGCTGCTTTGAAATGCTTCATTTGGGTGGCGCTTTCAATTTATTGTAGTAATCGATGACTCTGTTAACGAGTTTTTTTCCTTTTTTCTCGGCCTTGTATTTTTGAATAGCGTCAGTCCACAAAATTTCTTTTCCTGCTAATGAGTCGGCCAATTGCTTCTTGCGAAATAGCCAACGAACACCAGCGCATATATTGAGGTTTGGGTCTAGCAAGTCATCTTGATCAACATGCACCAATTGGTCTCTGAGCTCGCCTTTCGGATTGCCAAGGATTTTTTGTGTCTCATCAGTTACTTGCATAAGCCCGCGTGCTCGATTTTTAGTTTTACCCACCTTGACGATTATATCCGGGTTAAAACTTGATTCAGATGCGATAAGTGCTTTAACGAGATCTGCATCGAGTGGCTCTGCGGTTTTAAAAACTTCATTCCAATACTTTGTCCAACCTCGAATTATCTCATCGTAGGTATTACCATTTTTGAAGCCGAGAGCAATTGGGGCTGGTAGCCCTTCAAGTTTGGAGAAATGTTGCTCAGATATCTCTCGAATCTCATCTGCATAAAGCGAATCTTTATGTGATGGATTGTCAGCGCAGTGGGCAGTCCGCGTTGTAATCGAACCCGTCGGATTTTTTTTACTGGGTGGAACGCGTAACGGATGGGTAATTACCCAATGTTGCCCGGCAGGGCAAAGTCGCCACGGGTGCGACTTTGATGTGCTTGCCTTGAGAGCCACTGGCTTCTGCGAAGCTTTCGACTTTGTTGCAGTAGACTTCTTTAGTTTGTTTGATTTTAGTCGCTTAGACATGCACAAGAATATTAAATTTTAAACTTTTGAGCAATTTATTAATGCAAAAAATACTTCTGATATCTGTCGTCAAGCTGCCTTTTCTCGGTAATGCACGATCTGTTTTGATTTGTAAGTTCGCCACGTTCTTTCAATCGAAGAGTGCCCCATCCATTGGCTGATGTGAATGAAATCTTGTTGATGTGCGAGCATCAGATCGGTGTAGCCCTTTCTGCCGCCATAAAGAGTCGTTTGTCCTCCAAAATATTTTTTAACTATCTTCACATTCGGCCTTTTGAATTCTAGGTTGCTGATAATTTTTAAAGCAGCCTCTTGCTCTGAAAAAATAATTGGAATCAGTTTCCAGCGGTATTGCGGGGGAACAGCGGTGAGTTTGGTTTGATAAATCCAGAGTATAGATTTGCCATCAGTGCTAGGTTGTAGCCGTACATAGCGCGTATCTTTCAATTGATCCACTTCGCGTGGGCGCAAACCAAGCCAGACAGATAAGTAGATCCAGTTATAGTGTTCCTGTTTTAGCTTGGTAACAACAGCTAGCAACTGATTTGGTGTGATCGGATCCGATGTATTGGATTTGTATCCGCACTTTTCAAAATAGGATTCTAGTAGCCGTGATTTTTCTGCGCCTGTTGGGGTCGGGATACTCACAAAAGATTGCCCCAGCCTACGAGAGAGAAAATGGCCCCACAAATTTGTAATAAGCAGAATTTTTCTGATGTATGAAAAACTGAATTTTTTTGTATTGAGATAATCGTAGAAGAGATAACAATCGTCATACCAATCGACAGGATCAAGTTGTATTTCCAGCAACATTCGCTGGGCAGCTCGCCAGCCAACTTCGAATCTTCGTTTCCATCCGGGGTTACGATACCGGTTCGTAATGTATTTTAGCTCAAACTCTTCTTTGAATACGTCAGGCATTGTTGCCATAAATTTTGTTTCAAGTTTTGCGTAGTCATCTTCGATTTGTTTTCTCCGTGATTCTTGTCTTTTGATGTCAATTCTCGCGTTAAGTTGTTTGGCTCGACATTTTGCTTGTTCGAGCGTCATCACATCTTTAAAGCCGAGTGAGAACCAGCGGCACTTTGGTATATCCCATTCTTTACGGGGCTTCTTGGCCTTCGATGATTGGATATCTGCTTTTTTGTATGTGATGAATTGAATTTTCTATCGAGGACTTTGATTTTTATTTTTAAGTTCACGAATGTAGTAGCCCATATAAATCTCCCTTGTTTTGGAAGATGTATCGGTCGTATTCGTTCTGGACTTTTGATTGATTACCTTGTCCGCAGTGTCTGAATCGGACAAGGTTTTAAACTCTAACTGCCTGAAATTACAGGCAGTGATTGGCGTCCCCTGGGGAATTCGAATCCCCGTCTACCCCGTGAAAGGGGGTTGTCCTAGGCCTCTAGACGAAGGGGACAAGTACGTACTCTTGGCTTTAAAAATTGGTGGCTCGCGATGGACTCGAACCATCGACCCTCTCATTAAAAGTGAGATGCTCTACCGACTGAGCTAGCGAACCAGATATCTCTTCAAAACTTCTGAGCGAGGCCCAATTTGTTTTAATCTCAGGTGGTTGTCAACAATTTAGGCCCGACTCGGCGGTAATCTTTATTCTGTAAGTGCTTAAAATACCGGCATTTATGAAGATTCGCTGATCCCCGGCGGTTCGGGTCAGCAAACGGCGACAGTGCGTACTCACGTCCCCCTCAGATCTTTTATGCAGGTTTTTGCATAAAAGATCTGAGGGCCTCGCGGGCGCACCCGTAGCTCCGCAGAACTTCGAGAATATTTTAGTAAATTGTTGGCTGGGTTTTTCCAAGGCTACGAACAGCAAAAGCCACCTGGCGGTGGCTTTTTAAATATCAAATGCCCAAAAGGTGCCGGGCACCTTTTAAGTAAAGAGAGGCTTTAGCCACAGTGTTTGTTCTCTACCGGGGCCTACGCTGACCACATCGATAGGCGTGGCGAGAGCTGTCCCGATGAATTGGATATAATCCTGAGCCGCACGCGGAAGATCAGCAACGTTCTTCACACCTGTGATGTCTTCGTTCCAACCCGGCTTCGTTTCGTAGATTGGCTTCACGCGATCGAGCTCGCCCGGCGACACCGGATACTCATTGATCGTTTGCCCATCGAGTTCGTAGGCCGTGCAGACTTTAATCTCTTTAAAACCGCTTAAAACATCGATCTTCATCAAAGAAATAGAATTAATACCGTTAATTCGAAGCGCGTAACGAAGGGCCACAAGATCAAGCCAGCCGCAACGACGTGGTCGGCCGGTAGTTGCGCCGAATTCTTGACCGGTTGCACGCAATCTTTCGCCGGTTTCATCTTCAAGTTCCGTCGGGAAGGGCCCCGAACCCACACGGGTCGTATAGGCCTTTGCGATTCCGATGACTTTATCCATCACCATCGGGCCAACGCCCGTACCGATACAAGCTGAACCCGCTAGCGTCGAACTTGAAGTCACGAATGGATAAGTGCCATGGAGCAAATCGAGTAAAGTTCCTTGTGCGCCTTCAAACAATACTTTTTTATTCGCGCGCAAACCTTTATGAACGACGAGAGACGTATCACGGCAGCGAAACGGGGCCAATTTCTCGGCCACCTTCGCCACTTTTGCCATCACTTCATCGATTTCGACTTTTGGTTGCTTGTACATATTTTCGAGGAGGAAATTTTTCTCCTTCAACGAAGACTCAATTTTAGCTTTTAAATTGCCATGATTGAAAAGGTCACCGAAGAGAATGGCTTTTCGTGATGCGCGATCTTCATAGGCCGGACCAATGCCTTTACCGGTCGTCCCGATTTTTTCTAAACCCGCGACGCGCTCACGCGCTTGATCGAGGGCGCGGTGATATGAAAGCAAAACCGTCGCCGAATCAGAAATTAAAAGTTGTTCGGGATTTTTAAGAAGACCATTCACTTGAAGCGCTTCGATTTCTTCGGATAATTTCTCAATGTCGAGAACGACTCCGGCACTGATTACGCAGACTGTATTCGGATGAAGAACTCCGCTCGGCACCAAGTGAAGTACCGTTTTTACTCCGCCAACGACGAGAGTATGGCCCGCATTTGCGCCGCCCTGATAACGAACCACGTAGTCTGATTGTGATGAGAAAACGTCAACGACTTTGCCTTTGCCTTCGTCGCCCCATTGGGCGCCTACGACTATAATTCCTGCCATATTATCCTCTGATCATAGTTTTTTACGTTCTAATTCTTCAGCAAATGAATTTAAGTCGTCCATGACGTCTTGAAAAGAATCGCCTTTTCGCAGCTTTCCTCGAATCGAATAATTGCCGGCGCGAAGTTCGGTGAGCACTCTTTTTATTTGAACTGTAGGTCCGTAAACGCGGTGGCTAAGAGCCAACAGCCACATAGCGAGCATCGCACTCATAACTCCGATCAGGGCGACGACGGCTAAAATCGACGTGCTGTAGGAGTTTTCGACAACTAAAAGAAAATCAGAAGAGATATTCATTTGGTTGCCAAAGGTGAGAAGACTCTGGCGGGAATTTTGTAAAAATAAAACTAAGCAGCCGACGACGATCGCGGCCCAAATAAGAACAATCCCCATGACCAATCGAATTTGTTCTCTCGGCTGCGCGAAAATACTACTGAGTTTACGTCTGTTCATATCTGGATCATCGACGGTGGGGTTATATTCCGTCAACGAATTACGGACTTTATTTTAGATCCGACCACCATTTGGCGACAGGAGGGAGAGCCCCATCAGGTTGTCCATTCGTTAGAAACTCTTGAACTCTCTGCACGGAAACTTCAGCAGATAATCTCAGCGCTTCCTCAGTATATGCGCCCACATGCGGCGTCAGTATGACATTATTTAATGCCAACAGCCGTGAGTCTGAAGCGATGGGTTCAGAATCGAAAACATCCAGTGCGGCCCCGGCGATTCGGTTTTGCTCGAGCGCCTGAATAACTTCGTGTTCGCTGATTACGCCGCCCCTCGACGTGTTTATTAAGACCACATGGTGCGGCATCAGGTCGATCGTCGAAGTGCGCACAAAATGGCGGGTCTCCTTTGTCAGTGGGACATGAAGTGACAAAATATCCGATTGCACAAAGAGTTCGGTGACGCCGATTCTTTCAACCGGTAAGCGGGCGAACGCCTCGTCGGACTGATAAGGGTCGTAAACCGAAACATGCATTTTTAAAGCGAGAGCCAATTCGGCCACGCGCTGGCCGACGCGTCCGTACCCGAGGAGGCCCAGGTGTTGCCCACGTAATTCGCGAGAGGGTTGCAAACTGTCTTTCCATCGGCGTGATCGAACGGCACTAACGGCTTCGAAGAATTTACGCGAAGCCGAGAGCATCATAAGTAACGTGAGTTCGGCCGCACTCTCGGTGTTCGCCTCCGGCGTGTGGCAAATTTTAACAGACGAGGGCACACAGGAAAAATCGATGTGATCAAATCCTGCGGTCGCCGTTACAACAAGTTGAAGTTTGGGTGCCGCCTCAAATAATTTCTTATCGACTTTCGTGCGACTGCGGATCATCAAAATTTCAGTCGACGCCAATTCTTCGGGCGTTGGCTGCAAAGACGCCGCTCGAACTGACTCGCATTTCAAATTTCTTAAAGACGTCTCAAGCGTCGGGGGATATCGGTCGACAATCAGAACTTTCAAAATGGAACCTCAGAAGTTCCGAGAGCGTTTCGTACGAAAAGCATGATTTTTTCTGGGTCGGTATGTCCTTCGTGACCTAGCTCTGTCAGTGCGAGTGAAAGAACTCCGAAAGTGGCACACATGTCATCGTTCGTGATGTAACCCAGATGGCCGATGCGAATTATTTTACCTTTCAATTGGTCCTGACCACCCATAACCGTAACGAAATATTTAGTTTCTAGAAGATCGCGCAGTTTTGTACCATCAACTCCATCAGGCACGCGTAAGGCCGTGACCGATGATCCTGGCGCCGTCGAATAACACGACATCTGAAGGAGTGACCCGGCATCGCGAGTCACTTGGGCCAAGAGTTGAGAGCGTCGAATTGCGACGGGGAGTTGATCGTCAATCAGCCCGTCTAACACGCGATCCAATGCGCGCACGAGCGGGACGACCGAACTAAAATGAGTCTCGCCTTTTTCGTTCGCTCTTTTTTCCAGGCGCAAGTCAAAATAGAAATCCGGATTTTTGACTTTCACGTTCGCGGCCCACGCTTTTTTCGAGAGCGCGATGAAAGAGAGGCCCGTCGGCAACTGAAATGCCTTTTGCGAGCCGCTGATGACGACATCGAGTTTCCATTCATCCATCGGGAGCGGCATAGCACCCAAACCGGTAATTGCATCGACAATGAAAAGAGTCTCGCTGTATCCAGAAATTAATTTTCCCAACTCCTGAATTGGATGAACAGTCGCCGTCGAAGTTTCACAAGCTTGGCAAAGCACGGCGCGGGTGTCGAGATTCGACTTTAAAAAATGCGCGACGTCTTCAACTCTTACGGCCGAGCCCCACTCCACATTCAAGGCAGTCACTTTGCAGCCGATGATTTCTGACATCTTCGCCCATCGTTCGCCAAATTTACCCGATACGATCGCCAAAACTTTGTCGCCAGGGTTCAAGGTGTTGGTGAGCGCCGATTGCATGGCGCCCGTGCCGGTCGAAGCGTGCATGAATACCGGATCTTCAGTTAGAAAAGTTTTTTTTAGTTTTTGTCCAACGCTTTTAAGGACTCTTTCAAATTCAGGCGTGCGGTGGTGAATCATGGGTTGCCCCAAGATCTCGCGGACGGCAGGCGAGAGGGGAACCGGGCCGGGAGTCATCAGGCGATAAGGGCGATTCTTTTCATTATTCATTTGAATTTCTATAGCCCAAAAAAAAGGGCCATGCTAGCGTTGGGTTGTGAAATTTCAGTCACATTTCAGTCATTTCAGTTCTTTGCATGCGGTTCTGTTCGCGCTCGTCGCGTTCATGTCGGGCTGCGCTTACAACTGGGGCAATGAGCATCGCGACCTGCCCGGCGGTTACACGGAAGTGGCACTCCCGATATTTAAGAATCGAACCAACATAGTCGGGATTGAGCCGAAATTTACGAATTATTTAATTCGCGAGTTCGCCCGTTCGAAAAACGTCAAGATTGTCGATAAACAGTCGGCACCGGTTTTTATCGAAGGCGATCTCAAGGATATTCAAATCATCCACGAGGGTCAAATCGATGCGAACGTGGATCAATCTCTCAAAACTCCCCTCAACACGGTCCTCACCACTGAATATCGTATGATCATGACGGCCGAAGTAAAATTGGTTCGCACGTCGGATCTCAAAGTGATTTGGACGGGGTCCTTTAAAAATGAACGGACTTACAATGCCCCTCAAGTTGGTTTGAGCGGTATTAATTCAGTCAACCCGCTTTATAATCACTCAGCCCGAATTGAAATCATCGATCTCATCGCGCAAGATATGATGGCCGAAGCACACGACCGCATGACAGAGAATTTTTAATGAAAGAAATCGACCTTCGTTCTTTACAGCAAAAGCTCGATAAAAAAGGCGCAGGGTCGCTGTATCTTATTTATGGCGAAGAACTTTTTCTGGTCGATGAGGCAATCAAAGCTTTAAAAGCGGCTGTTCTAACCGCGGGTGCGTCTGATTTTAATTACGATTCTTTCTACGCGCCAGAATCAAATCCGTCACAGGTTCGAGACGCCGTCGAAATGTTACCGGTTATGACTGAAAAACGTCTCGTGATTTACAAAAATGTCGACACTCTCAAAGAAGAGGCGTGGCTGCGACTTCTTCCGGTCATCGAAGAGCCGATTGATTCGACCTGCCTGGTACTGATAGCTACGAAAATTGATAAAAGAAAAAAAGCCATCAAAGCGCTGCAAGAGACGGGCGTCCTTGTGGAATTGAAAAAGCCATTTGAAAATCAAATTCCATCATGGATTGAGTATATCGCGTCCATGAACGGTGTTGAATTTTCGGGCGACGCCGTCGGCGTTCTCCAGCAGCTCGTCGGGACAAATTTAAGTGAGATTCAAAACGAAATTCAAAAAATTCGATCGTCGTCGACTGCAAAAAAACAATTCGGCGTTGAAGATGTCCTCAATGTAGTTTCAAAGTCTCGCATTGAAAGTGTGTTTAATTTAACCGACGCTATTTCGAGACGCGATCGCGCGCAGGCGCTCTTATGTCTCGCGAACCTGCTCGAAAACGGGCAAAACGAAAGCGGGATCGTGAGCCTAATCCTTCGTCAAATGAGGATTTTGAGTCAAGTGCGCGTCGGAATTCACGACGGACTGTCGGGTACGCGGCTCAGTCAAAAAATCGGGGTACCCGAATTTTTTATGAAGCAATACCTCGCGCAGAGCCGCAACTGGGATGATTATAAAATCAATAATACGATTCGTGCGCTTCACGAAACTGACAAAGCGCTGAAATCGTCTCCCATTTCCTCGCATATCTGGCTCGAAAATTTCATCGTTAAAACCTGCTAATCAATTTTTTACTTTCCTCCGATAGGTATTGCGGAGGACCTTATGGCTTTCAAGCCTGAACCAAAGACTAGCGCAGATACCCAGCCGGCGGGCAACTGGTCCAGTTCGCGCGTCACTGGTAAGAAGCGCAGGGTTCCTCGCCGTAATATCAAAGCTCGCGTCGGCGTCTTGCACAAGGGGCGATACTTCGTCTGTGATGCGCTCGAGATCGGCGAGGGTGGAATGCTGTTTTCTATTTTCGAACCGATTCTTAAAGGCGACAGAGTCGTCATTACGCTCCGAATACCAGATGTATTTCAGGGTGTGGCAATGGGCTCGGTCGTCTATTGTGTCGAAGCAAGCCGGATTGCCCAAGCGAATCGCTACGGCATTCAGTTCGATCAGATTGAATTTGATTTGAAACGAAAGATTCGAAATTTCGTGGCGAGTAGTACGGCTTCGTTAAAAATCGAAGCCGATCCAGACTAATTATTTACCTAAAGCTGAAACTTGTTTTGATAGACGGCTCACACGGCGTGAAGCGCGCTTGATATGAATGACGCCTTTTTGCGCGGCTTTATCCATTGTGCTCATGAAGGCTTGAAGTGCTTTTTTAGCATCGTCCGCTTTTCCAGATTTGATCGCCGTCATCACTTTTTTCTCAAAAGTCTGTACTGAACTCTTGATCGACGTGTTGCGGGCGGTACGTTTAATTGTTTGGCGTGCGCGTTTCACGGCTGATGCGTGACGTGCACTTTTCTTTTTAGCTGCGGCTTCGTTTGCCAAGGTCTTCCTCCAGGAATTACTAGGATTAATGTACGACGTGGATACCATACAAGCTCAGAACAAAGCAAGTTTCCGACCTGGCGGGTGCGTTCGCCGAGGCAAACAGTGTTACAAAATTACCCGCTCCCATATGTCGGAATTCGAAACAACTTGAGTTTTGTCTGTGAGCGTCATATAGCTTCGCACATGAAATTTCTCCTGCTCCTCGCCACTCTACAAACTGGATTCGCCTCGATCTCGAGTGAATCCCTGGCAGGAAGTTGGTTTTCGGTTCAATTGAAGGGGAGAGACGTTCGCTCTGAACTCATCATCCCGGTCCAAGACCACTCACTCGTGCGACAAGCACGATTAATGATCGAAAAAGTAAACGTCAATTTGTCGAATCGAACACATCTGACGGTTCAATTTAAATTACCGAACACGCTCGCGACAGCTCAAAATTTAATCGTGTTTGAGGGCGATATTCGTAATAATTTCGCTCAGATGTCCGGCCCGATCGGCACGATGCTTTGCCGTATCGATCAAGCCAATGTCACTTGCCGCTTTCAACTGCAGGTCCGTCAAACAAATCTCAACCTTCTCGAGAGACAATTGCGCGCCCGAAAGTGGCCTGAAGTGATAGTCAAAAATCAACTCGACGTCGCTAATCAGTTCAATTTACGCCGCTTTGGCTTCATTCGGTTTAGCCGCGAAGCTGCCGGACTCAATTACAGCCGATAATTTTTAAAATCGAAATAGAATCGGAAAGGTAATTAGGCTTTTGCCTTTGGTAGTCGCAAAGCGCTGCTTCAAAATCTCTTTTTCAATGGCAGCTTCTAAGTCTTCGACCCGGTCAGTGCGATTTTCGAGAGACTGAAGTGTCGATGTCATTTGTTTTATTTTCGAAGGCTTGCCGCTCGGGCTCACTTCAAAGCGGTACGAGAGGGTGCCATGGCATTCAGAATAGTCGTCGAACAATGGTGCGAGGCGCTCCAACACTTCGTTTAAGCTCTCGGCCCCTTGATTGCGGGTCATGGCTCCGGTCACGTAGGGTTCAGGATCCTTAAACCAGCCGTGAATGACCAGTCTTCCTTCAAGCGGGTCTCGGGCGCCTCTCACCTCGCGCACTCCATGAGGCAGGCGTGGATCAAAAACGACCAGGCGATTAAA
>JAYTDP010000003.1:0-6743 GCA_043735865.1 Bdellovibrionales bacterium | reverse complement strand
ACATAAATGGAAAGAACGTTTACGAAAAGAAGCGTCAGTGCAAAAAACAAAAATAAAAGCTTAAACGAGCGTGCATTTTTGGGCTGCAAATGATTGGTGAACGCGATTTGCGAATACTCGTAGGCACCGATTGAAAAAATGACGACGCCCAAAACCGTCAATCCTTGCCGACCGAAAAAATAAATGGATCCGATGAGAAGTGCTGCCGCTACAAGGGCAGAGACGACACGTTGGGGAAGTGCGTTCATTTGCTAACCAGCTCAGGCAATCGGCGAAGCGGAGTCTTGGCTTCATTATGAACTGCTTCTTTCTGAACGACCCGCCCAAAGCGGCGCTCACGCGAAGAATAAAACGCAATGGCCTCTTCTAAATTTTCGAGCGTAAAATTCGGCCACAGAGTAGGCGTTACGAAAAGTTCGCTATAGGCCGACTGCCAGAGAAAGAAATTCGAAAGGCGGTATTCGCCACTTGTTCGGATAATGAGATCAGGATCAGGTAGAAACGAAGACGGAAGAGTTCTCGCGATCATGGCTTCATCTATATCCGCTGGGGCTAATTCGCCCGACTTCACCTTTTCTGCCATAATCTTAAAGGTGTCGCAAATTTCTTGGCGGCCGCCGTAACTCAAAGCAAAGACAAGTTCCATCCCCGTGAGGTGAGCGGTCTCGGCGATCGTCTCGCGAATCACTTTTTTCGCGTCTTCAGGCAATCGGTCGAAATTCCCAATGGTACGAAACTTAATGTTATTTCTTATAAGCGTCGCTTTTTCTTTTCGTAAGTAGCGAACGAGAAGTTTCATGAGAAAAGAAATTTCAATTTCGGGTCGAAACCAATTCTCAGTGCTGAAGGTGAAAAGTGTCAGGTTTTGGATGCCCTTGTTGGCGCAAATTTCGATGATATGACGAGCCGTTTTGGCTCCACGTAGGTGGCCGTAGATACGATGATGATTTCGAGCTTGGGCCCAGCGGCCGTTGCCGTCCATGATGATCGCAATGTGTTTAGGCAACGACATAAACTCGGGCTCCTGGATCTTTAGATCGTCAGAAGTTCTTTTTCTTTCTCAGTTCCAGTCTGATCAACTTTTTTAATGTAGTCATCAGTTAGCTTCTGGATTTGCTCCGAGCCTCTTTTTTCATCATCTTCACTGATCGTTTTTGCTTTGAGAGCACCTTTTAGCACCTCATTCGCATCCCGTCGGGCCATACGAACCGCGACGCGTGCGTCTTCGGTCAATTTCTTAACGGTTTTTGCCAAATCTTTACGGCGATCTTCGGTTAATTCAGGAAGTTTGAGACGAATGACTTTTCCGTCATTTTGCGGAGTCATACCAACATCGCTTTTAATGATCGCTTGTTCGATTTCTTTGAGGATTGAGGCTTCCCATGGTGCCACGAGGAAACTTCGCGCATCCGGGCAAGAGACCGACGCCACTTGATTAAGTGGGGATGGAGAGCCGTAATAGTTCACTTTCACCGTATCGAGCATGCTGACTTGCGCGCGGCCAGTCCGAACTTTTTTAAGTTCGTTTTGGAGGGAGGCAATAGCGGCCTTCATTGAAGTTTCGGCATTTGCTTTAGCTTGGTCGATGTTCATGACGACTCCTTATTTTACGATAGTCCCGACTTTTTCGCCGAGTGCTACACGTTTGATATTCGCCGGGTCCTTTAAATTAAATGTAATGATCGGAAGTTTGTTATCCATGCAAAGACTAATCGCCGTTGAATCCATCACTTGAAGGCCTTTTTTTAAGACGTCCATGTAACTGAGTTCATCAAATTTGATTGCGTCTGTATGTTTGACCGGATCTTTATCGTAAATGCCATCTACTTTCGTGGCCTTCATGATGACGTCGGCATTGATTTCCATTGCTCTCAGAGCCGCTGCCGTATCTGTCGTGAAATACGGATTACCCGTGCCAGCTGCAAAGATAACGATGCGATTTTTTTCTAAGTGGCGGATCGCTTTTCGACGGATGTATGGTTCAGCAATTTCCGACATCGTGATGGCCGACTGTACTCGGGTCACCATGTCGATCTTTTCGAACGCGTCTTGAAGAGCTAAGGCGTTGATGCAAGTCGCAAGCATGCCCATGTAGTCAGAGCTCGCGCGATCCATTCCTTGAGCCGAAGCCGCAACGCCACGGAAGATATTACCTCCGCCAATGACGATCCCAATTTGAATGCCAGTGTCGAGAGCGGCTTTCACTCCCTGCGCGATGCTATCAAGAACCGTAGTATCAATACCGGTCCCTTTTTCGCCGGCGAGAGCCTCGCCGCTTAATTTTAAGAGAATACGACTGTAAAT
The DNA here is from genome assembly GCA_043735865.1 of Bdellovibrionales bacterium. GTDB lineage: Bacteria > Bdellovibrionota > Bdellovibrionia > Bdellovibrionales > UBA1609 > CAYHVK01. Next base: position 4,439 of record JAYTDP010000003.1, on the reverse strand, counting down.
AGCTTTCGCCAATTTAGCCTCGGATCTGCGCAGCGACTTCTTCAGCGAAGTTGTTCGAGCGCTTTTCTAGGCCTTCACCAAGTTCGTAACGAACGAAACGGCGGATGACGAGGTTTTCACCGATTGTGGCCGCAGTTTCTTTTAAGTGCTGTTCAATCGTTTTGTCGGGATTCTTAACGAATTTTTGATCGAGTAAGCAAATCTCAGCCGACCATTTTTTAACTTGGCCTTCGACGATTTTATCGAGCATTTCAGGCTTCTTGCCTTCTTCGATCGCTTTCGCTTTCAAAATGCGAGCTTCTTCGTCACGTACGTTTTGTGGAATTTCATCTACTTTTACGAAACGTGGAGACATCGCCGCGATATGGAGTGCCACATCTTGAACGAAAGTTTGGAAACCTTCGTTACGCGCAACGAAATCGGTCTCTGAATTCACTTCGATCAAGACGCCCACCCGGCCACCCGCGTGGATGTAAGAGTGAACCATTCCTTCAGCAGCTAAGCGGCCCGAATTTTTAGTCGCTTTCGCAATTCCTTTGGTGCGGAGCCATTCAACAGCTTTGTCGAAATCACCCGAGTTTTCTTCGAGCGCCTTTTTGCAATCAAGCATTCCGGCGCTGGTTTTCTCTCTTAATTCTTTAACTAACGATGCTGTAATAGCCATATTTGGTCCTACTCTTTGCCTGTTGTAGTGGAAACGTCATCTTCAGGAGTTTCAGTTGCGCCCGCCTCGATTTCGGCTGCGATTTCAACTTCATCCGCTGTACCTGCAGCAACGAGTTTACGGCGATTGACCGTCACGATTGCCGGGCCGGTTTTTTGTTCGTCTTCTTTAGCGCCTGGGCGGCCTTTGCCACGTGGGCGATCTTGACGAGCTTCTTTTTCAGGAGCGACTTCTTCTTTACGTCCGCCACCTTTTTTAAGCTCTTCATTCCATTCAGCAGCGCCTTCGTTGAATGCGTCAGCCATCAGGCCTGCGAAAAGTTTGATCGAGCGAATCGCATCGTCGTTACCCGGGATCGGGTACTCGATGTTTTCAGGATCTGTGTTTGTATCGGCGATCGCAACAACTGGGATACCCAAACGTTTTGCTTCAGCAACGGCGATGTGCTCTTTGTTCAAGTCGATAACGAACATGCAAGACGGCATGTCTTTTAGTTCACGGATGCCGCTCAAGTAGTCATTTAATTTGATGTAATCTTTTTCGATACCGATGCGTTCTTTTTTAGAGAAGAACTCGAGTTCTCCTTTTTCGCGCATTTGGTCGATTTTTTTAAGGCGATTCACAGACGCTTGAATCGTTTGGAAGTTTGTTAACATTCCACCGAGCCAACGTTTTGTTACGTGGTACTGACCGCACTTCGTTGCCGCTTCAATGATCGGCTCTTGTGCTTGTTTTTTTGTTCCTACAAAAATCATGCGTCCGCCTTTTGCAGCAACCGATTTTACGAAATCAGCAGCATGCTTTGCGTGTACGAATGTTTTTTGGAGGTCGATGATGTGAATCCCGCCACGTGCTGTGTACACGTATGGTTTCATCTTAGGGTTCCAACGTTGAGTTTGGTGTCCGAAATGAACGCCAGCGTCCAACATCTCTTTCATAGTCACTTGTGCCATAATGTCCTCTTTGGTTAAACCGCCCACTCGCATCCACCCCCAACGGGAGCACCAAAGAACGCGTGTGGTGTGTTATTTAAGTAGCGGATTGTGTAACACGGTCGGCGACTAGAGGGCAACCTCGGATGACGACAAAAGTGACGGAGTGGAACCCCGTTTTTCGGTCTCAGGTGCCTCTAATTTCTCGAGGGCGTCACGAGTCGCTTGGAAGGCGATAACAAAAGAAGCTAATGGGCCGACGTACGGAGCAAAAAGTGGCGAACCGAGCTGAACGTTTTTAATGTCGCCGATGAGCGCTTTACCATTTTCAGTCCAGCCGAAATCACCGTAATTATAAGGACTTACGACGATAGACTGTTCTTTTAAAAACCCTTCTGCGGAAAAAGTTTTTTGTAGATGCTTTTTCATAAACTTGATCATTGAAGACACGAGTTCAGTATCTTCAGAAAATTCGCTGTCGATATAACTCGCCCAGACGGATTCTCTGATTTGCGGCTCCGAACCGACCGTTAAAAGGTCATTTGAAGCCCGAACTTTGAATTGGCCGACGAAAGGTTCGTTTCGAATACTTGGCGGTAGCATGAAGAGAGTGTGGTTCGACAAAAAGAGCTCACGGTCGTGATGAAAGACGACTCGAACTTGTGACCAACTTTGAGTTTTCGCCACGCGCCCACGAATTCGCGTGCCGACCACGTCGGCCGGGATGTGCGCTAGAAATTCTTTCGGATGTTCAGTAAAAATGAAGAAGTCGCCGTCGAGCTTTTGAGTTCCGTTCAGCGTAATGCTTTGGATTTTCTCGTCGAGATAATCACTGCCAGTCACTTCGCTGTAAGAAATGACTTCGCCTTTGAACGATTCACGCAGGTCTTGAATGCTTTCGCCAAGAGGGCGTGCAAGTGAAAGGCTTGCGCGAAAATTAAACTGTGAAAGCGGCGCGATACTTTTATATTCGGCGTCTCCGAAACCTAGGAAGGGCTTCGGTTGTCCTTCTTCTAGCACCACGGGAGACAGCTCTTCTTCTCCTGCCACTTGTGTGGTCCCGACCAGTTGTTCGAGCCACGCGAGGGCCTCGAACACGAGGGGGTCAGAAGGAATCGCTTCAATTTGCGAGGTTTGAAATTGTGAGGAATGAAAATTAAATTGAGTTCCGGTTTCGACCAAAGTGACTTTGTGATTATGGCGGTCGAGAGCGATCGCAATCAAAAAGGCCGAAAGATTGTTACCGACGATGATGATGTTTTTAGATGTCATTCCATTAACATCCCCCAATTTTGCTCGGGATATCAAGAAAATTTGTCGATGATTTTGGTGAGCGTCTGAATCGCAGCCCTCACAGGGCTTTTGAGCCTTGGGTGAGCATCAAGAAATGAAGCCCAGCGGGGAGAGTGGCGATAATAGAAGAAAACAAAGTGAAGGCCGAAACGATTTGTCACTAAGTGGCGATCCCGAAATGCGCGAAGAGTGTCGACAGCCGGATGATCTTGGTTTTCAAATGCCGAAGTTGCGACGAAGCATTTGCGGCTCTGAGACTTCGTATCTTTGAGAAATTTTTTGACGATGTCGGGATTTTTAGCTGAATTTAAATAGGATTGGGCTTTCGCGACAACATCGGGGAATAGCGGGCTGAACGGTAAGAACTGCGCTAGCTTTCTTCCCGCCACAAACATGCGATCTCGGTATGCGGGATTGGTGTCGTAAATCCGCATCAGATCCCAGTAGGCGGTTGCAATAACAGAAAGTTCTTTTGATCGCGCGGATTTACCAAAAATTTCTGGCGTCAGCTCTCCTGATTTTTTATCGAATGAGACCTCGAGCACACGGATATATTTTTCGTAGTTCATAGCGGCTTCAGGATACGATTTTTGCGCCATCAAAGTGCGCGCGTGCTTAATTAAGTTCACGCGGCTCTTCCACAGCATTGCACGGTTTTTATCTCGCAATTGCTGTTCGATACGAAGTTTAGCGCCTTGAGAAACTTGAGAAGTCAGTTGCGAATAACAGGCTTTGCAAATTTGGCCCGGTATAGATGCGACATCCATAACTTTGCCGAGCGCGATACGCATACCGGATTCAACAGTGAGCAGCTCAGTTGTCGCTGATCCGCATTTTGGACATGACACTACCTCACGAATTTCGCCCATGGCTCTATTAAAGCAAATGGATTGGGTCGATGTCGACTTGGACCTTGGTACCGTTTGGTATCCAGCGCCCATCTCCGAGGAACTGCTTACAAAAAGAACTTAAAATCGCCGTGGGGGGCGCTTTTAAAAGAAGGTGATGGCGATACTGATTGCGAATTTTGAAAAGTGGTGAGGGACATGGGCCCAAAATCTGAACGCCTCTATACGACGGATTTTTCTCCTGGAGCTGGCGAGCGCGTTCTCCGCAAAGGGTTGCGGCGGCTTCTGCTTTGTTGATATCGGCGCTCAGAATTTTCAAACTCGCGATTCGACCGAAAGGCGGATAGAGAAGTTCCTGCCGGAGCGCTAACTCTTCTTGGGCAAAACCCTCGAAGTCGGCTTTTTGTGCGTGGCTAAGCGCCGGGTATTCGGTGTTGTAAGTTTGAATCACAACTTGTCCGCCATCTTTAAAATGGCGACCGCTACGGCCACTGACCTGGGTGAGCAGCTGAAAGCTTCTTTCGGTCGAGCGAAAATCGGGCATGTTAAAGCCGACGTCGGCTAAAACCAGTCCTACCAGCGTGAGATTTTTAAAATCGAGCCCCTTCGCGATCATCTGGGTCCCGATCAAGATGTCGATTTCATTCGACTCCATCCGGTGAATGAGGTCTTCCAAACTTTCGCGGGATTGGATTTCATCTC
>JAYTDP010000002.1:0-3570 GCA_043735865.1 Bdellovibrionales bacterium | reverse complement strand
AATACTTTTCGGAGCCACTTCAATCGTCAGCATTTACGGGATCATTCAGTTTTTTACCGGGCTCGACATGCTCCATTCGAAACCCTACCGCGAGCTTATCAGTCCCGGCGTGGAGCTATTTCGGACTAAGGGTTTTTACACGAATACAATGACCTATTCATACCTTTTCGGAATGATATTCTGCTTGTTTTTTGCGTTCGTACTTTTTCAACCGCGTGAGCGCTACATTTGGTTGTGGCGAGCGGGGCTGGCGCTGGTCGGGATTAGCTTGGTCATGACTTTTACCCGAGGCCTTTGGATTGCATTAATTTTGGCGGTATTAAGTATGACCGCACTGGTGAGTCGTAAATTCTTTATACGGACGCTTCTTGTTTTAGTAGTGAGTATGTCGAGCCTCTACATTCTGTCTCCCCAGGTAAGAGTGAGAGTGGCGAATTTAGTCCATTTAGATCAATCGAACTCTCAGCGTCTGCAAATATGGCAAGTGAACTGGCAAATGTTCAAAGACCATCCTCTCCTTGGAGTCGGTTATGAACAAAACAGCACGTTCGTTCAAGACTACAACATTAAAATGTTCGGCAAACCGGGCTTTACGGGACATGCGCATAATCACTTCCTACAAATTTTAGCGGGCACTGGAATTTTCGGATTTTTATGCTTTATGGGATTTTGCATTTACTTTTTCTGGATGTCGCTGCGGCTTTGGAAATTCGCGGGACCTCATGATTGGTTGCTGAAAGCGGTGGCCATGGGAAGTCTAGGAGCTCAAGCGCTTTTCCACATCGGAGGTCTGTCGGAAGCTGTGTACGTGGACCGCGAATCCAATCATATGTTTATTTTTGTCTGCGCGCTGACGGTGGTGGGCATGATGGATCCAGCGACGACCAAATGGCGTCCAACGAAGCTTGAGTAAGCGGTGACAACCCCAGTTCCAAATAAACTTCAATACCGTCCAGACATCGACGGTCTTCGTGCGTTCGCGGCCGTGGTGATCGTCATTTTCCACACATTTCCAGGAAAAATACCGGCCGGTTATCTATCGGTCGATATGTTCTTCGTCATCACGGGTTATTTAATTACGAATCAGATAGGCTCGCGCCTTAAGAGCGGCGACTTTTCATTCCGCAACTTCTACGAGAGAAGAATTCGGCGCATTTTCCCTTCGCTGGCTTTTATGCTCACAGTATTAACTGTCGTTGAGTGGTTTCTGCTGCCCGTCGTTCGATTAAAAGAATACAGCAAACATTTGATGGGCGCCGTTGCTTTCGTAGCCAATATCGTATTTTCAATTACACCGGACATTTACGACAGCTATGCATCGCAGAAACCGCTTTTACATCTCTGGTCGATGGGGGTGGAAGAGCAATTTTTTATTTTTTGGCCCGTGATACTTTTTTTGAGCTGGAAACTGACAAGAACGTTTTTGCCGATATTGCTATTCCTACTGGTTATTTCATTTTATTGGAATATTAGTAGGATGGATGTTGACCCGCTCGGAACTTTCTTTTTACTAACCACTCGCATTTGGGAAATTTTGGCCGGTGCCGCAATCTGTTTTTACGATCTGAAAAATATTAGAGATTCGCGGAAGCTCGCCGATATAAGTTCGGCTTGTGGGTTGGCGATTTTTATATATGCATTATTTTTTCTTAGCAGTGAGTATCGAGGTTTCAATGCCTTGTGTCCGATTATGGGCGGATTTCTTATCATCAGTGCTGGCCCGAATGCTTTTTTCAACCGCAATTTTTTAAGTCATCCAGCAATAGTATGGATAGGTCTAATTAGTTACCCGCTTTACCTTTGGCATTGGCCAATTTATTGCGTTATCAGACAACTTAAAATTGAATCTACCGGCACCATGGTCGCCGGAATGGCATTTTCGTTTTTTGTCGCTTGGATCACGTATAAATATATTGAAAAACCTCTTCGTACATCGAATTCGCCAAAAACAACGCCAGCTCTTTGTATTGCTATGGCGCTCTTGTTTTTCGTAGCGACTATGACTTACTACTTAAACTAACTATTCGACGATGAGAATGTCGCAGCGAAGGTAATCTCCCTCGATAAAACTCGGCAATGGAGCGTGATCGGGCGACGGGCCTCGCCGCTCGAGAACTCGGACCTGACGCCGCCGCGAATGCGCAGCCTCACGAATAACTCGGGTTAAAACTTCTTCGGTGAACGCTTGGGAGCAGGTGCAAGAAACAAAAAGGCCACCCCAGTTTAATCGGTCGAGAGAATGCGAATGCAGATCAATCAGAGCGCGCATCGCGGTGTCGATATTCTCGCGAACCCCTACAAGTGACGGCGGATCAAGAATCACAACGTCATATTTTTCTGCACCGGCGGAACCGGCATCATTAATGTCGCCTTGTCTTATCCAATCGAAAACATCTGCCTTTAATGTTTTAAAATCGTACAAACCATTCTTTTCAGCATTTTTACGGGCGAACGCTAAAGCGTCTTCGGATTGATCGACACCCAAAACTTTTAGTCCTGCTTTTGCCAAGTGAAGGCCGAACCCACCTTGAAAGGTAAAAAGATCCAAGGCCGTTTTTTTCTCTAATCGCTGAGCCCATTCACGAACGGCCGTGTGATTCAATTTCTGATCCAGATAAAAGCCGGTTTTCTGTCTTGAAGCGGGGGCAACCCACCACTCCAGATCATTCCATGAAAGCCAAAAAGGTGCGGGAGCGGATTCGGTCTGAATGATATCGAGGCCTTCTTTGGCGCGCACGGGATTATCTCGAACTTCGACGATGGTATGTTGAACTCCGAGCTCAGAAAGGGCTTTCTCAATACAGCCGCGAATTGAAAACCAAAAGTGCTCGATCGGGGCGGTTGTGATTTCGGCAACTAAGCATTCACCTAAAATATCTAAAGTCAGACCTGGCACGAGATCATTTTCTGAAAAGACCCAGCGAAAGGCGGGCATCGCAGGCTTGTCCAAGAAGCGGAACTTCGAGAGATAAAGGTTTTTGAGATGATTAACGAAATAGTCTCCGAAATGCTTGGTGAATTGAAGCGGGTCAGAAATCACCGCGTGTGATCCTTCGCTGAGCCAGTTACGTGTGCTCGGACCAAACCGACGTAGGCGAATTTGCGAAGTTGGAGAATTAAAGAACCAATGTTCGCCGAAATGTACCAGCGCCGGGCGCGAAGGTAACATTTTAGGGTCCTCAAGGTCACTGGCGAGAATCCAAGGGTGCCCAGAGGAAAGTTTTTTGAATCCGCGAGTTGTAACTAAACCTTTTTTCATAGCTGCTTTCGTAATACCATAAGCGCATGGTTTTACATCATTTAGATGTCGTCATTACCAATGGCCTTGTCGCAATTCTAGGTTTCTATTTTGCCGCTGCTCAATCTGTTCACCACGGCAGAAGCCCGTGCAGCCTTCGCGGCCATTGGATTTACCCCTCCATGATCGAGAGGCTCCGCGCCGTCTGGCCGACCCGCCCTGTCAGGCTGCGCCCACCCATTGCGGCTTGGCGCATGCGTTTGCTGGGGCTTGTGTGCGTTCTCGTCGCGGGCGGCATCCTGGGCTACGTGGGCTACAGGCTGGCCCCGGCC
>JAYTDP010000001.1:0-15114 GCA_043735865.1 Bdellovibrionales bacterium | reverse complement strand
ACTGTCGTCGCACCTTGGGAACAAACATTCGAAATTGTCGCCGTCGTATCAGTGAGGGCCATTTGCGCCTCGAAAGTGAATCCGCCAGATTTAACGATTGGGAAAGCCCAAGTTCCATCGATCGCACTTGCGAATGAGGCAGAAGAAAAAGCGAAAGCAGCAAGGAATACGAATTTTTTTAACACAGGAGATCTCCTTTAAAAAGTTTGTTCCCATTCACTAAACTGCTTCGATTGAAATAACAATTGGCAAACGCGTTCAGTAAAAATAACAAAGGCCATGTTTTTCAACATGGCCTTGGCTAAATTATCTCTGAAATTTTCTTACAAAATATTAGCAGCTAACTCAGCAAGCTCAGAACGTTCACCTTTCGCGAGCGATACGTGCGCTGCGATTGGTTGGCCTTTGAACTTCTCGACCGAGTACGTGAGACCCGAGTTCGCCGAATCCACGTACGGATTGTCGATCTGATATGGATCGCCGGTGAGAACCACTTTTGTTCCTTGGCCAGCACGAGTCACGATCGTTTTAATTTCGTGAGGGGTTAAGTTCTGAGCCTCATCGACAATTAAATACTGATGCGGTATTGAGCGACCACGGATGTACGTGAGTGGCTCGATGTTCACCATACCTTGGTTGATTAACTCGCGTGCACGGCCCGCCGCCTTCTTATCTGAGCCCATCAAGAACTCAACGTTATCGAAAATTGGCTGCATCCATGGATTCAACTTTTGTTCAACGTCACCTGGGAGATATCCGATATCACGGCCCATCGGGAAAATCGGACGGCTTACGAGCAAGCGCTGGAAGCGTCCTTCATCGAGAGTTTTGTAAAGGCCGGCGGCCAAAGCGAGCAAAGTTTTACCGGTTCCCGCTTTACCAACCAATGAAACGAAAAGAATCTCATCATTCAATAAGCAATCGAGTGCAAAACTCTGCTCGACGTTACGTGGGTGAATTCCCCAGATGCTTTCGCTGGGAGTGACCAGAGGAACCACTTTATTTTCAGCGCGCGAATAGCGACCGATGGCCGAGTGATTCGGGTTGGCCTGATCTTTCATCACCAAATACTGATTTGAAATTGGGAGATATATCTCTTCGGGCAACTTCACCGATTTTTCTTTATAAAAACGGTCGATAAATTCTGGTGGCACATCGACTTCGGCAAGCCCGGCGTACATCTCTTCGATATCTGAGCTGTCGGGACGATAATCCGTTGCAAGAATTCCGTACACGTCAGCTTTAATTCGAAGATTGATGTCTTTCGAAATCAATTCCACTTTCGCGGCTGGGAAAAGCCTTTGCAGCTGCATCGCTTTTGCGAGAATGCGATTGTCTGGCTTCATCTGATCTAATTCTTTTGGAATTCCATCGATGAACAAATCCGTTGTTACGAAAATCTTCGCATTGCCTTTTTCGAGCTCGACTCCATCCGCAAGTGACCCTTGAGATCGAAGCACGTCGATGAAGCGGCTGAACTGACGGGCGTTACGACCATTTTCGCCAAGATCGCGTTTAAAACGATCGATTTCTTCGATCACGGCGAACGGAATATAAACATCGGCATCGTGAAATTTATTAAGTGCGAGGGCGTCGAACAAGATGACGTTGGTATCGATGACGATCTTACGGGTGTGACCTTTTTTCGTAGTTGCAGCTGCTGGCATTTAGATGGACCCCCAAATGAATAAAAGGGCTTGGACAAAAGCCAAGCCCCTTATACTCATTCGAGCCTAAACCAGGTCGAATGGAAAGTTATTTTTTTAAGTTGGACACCATGACATCGCCAGAATCGAGCTCTAGAGAGGCACTCACGGTTTCGATGAATTTGACAAAGTGATGCAGGGCTTGATCATTGACGGTGCCCTTCACGAAATTAGCGCCGTGTCGATAAGACCCTTCGTCAATAATGGACCGGAAATTTTGCACCTGAGTAATGAAAGAGAAGTACGTATTCTGATTCATGTAGATGCGCATCGCGACTTCTTCTGACTTCTTAAAGTGCCCGACGTCAGCAGGTAGATCGAATGCAATACCGTTATCAGAGATGTCATAGATATCGACTTTTTGAAGTCCGCGATTCGGGAGAACCACGAATGCACCGATGAAGCCCGTTAAGATCGTTCGGCGAACTTCGCGGCGCTCGGCCTTAATGATTTCTTGCCGCCGCTCCGTCATGTCGAGGAGTGAAGCTTTTTCTTGATCCTCGCCGGTCGCCCTTGCTTTCTTGTCTCGGGCTTTAACTGCTTTCGCATTCGTTTTGGTCGACTTGAAAGGACGTAACTTCGTAAAATCTATAACGTTATTTTTCACTTTTCACCCCAACGCCGCGTCTGAATAGCAGCGTTTCCCCACTGATCTTATCGGCTCAATTTGTCTCAACTTTAGGCGTTTGATGTGCTAGTCTGAGACGCTTTTCCGGGGGACCTTTGGACGGTAATTTGGCTCAAGATCGATTATATCAGTTTACAGCCGTTAGCCTCGTCGTCCACTTGGTCGTATGGGCAGCAATGTTGCGGGTCGAGGCAACGCCCATTCAACTCCAGGTTCCGATTCAAGTTCGCTATCTCGAAAGCGAAAAGAAGCCTGACACAAAAGTCGTCAGAGTTATTCCCGAACAAGATCAACTGACCGAGGCCGTTGAAAAATTAAACGAGCAAGTAGATCGCCTTGCTTCCAGCACACGGAGAGCACGCGAGGAACAACAAGCTTTCCGCTTAGGTCCGAACCGCAATCGAAATCTTCACGTTGGACGGCCACAGCAGTCCCAAGCTGCCTCAACAAGCCAGGCCGACCGTCATGCTCAGACCTCTCCGCATGCAAATGCGGACGGTGAAATCCCGGTCATCGAGGCCGGAATAGACCGGCCGATGGGCACCGGGCGCGCAAGTGCCTCCGAGCGTGTTCAAATTTCTGACTCGTCGATCTCATCGCTGATTCCCGAGGTTCGACAAGGCCAATTCACTTCCCTCGACGCGAATCAATTTGAAAATTACACTTTCTACGCTCGGATTAATGAACAAATCAGCAACCGCTGGACACAGAATATTCGCACGTTTTTAAGAAATATTGATCCTATTGCTCTTAGTAAACTCGCAGTTCGTGATCAGGTGACTGAATTTGAATTATTGCTTGATAGTGAAGGAAATTTTAAAGACATCTCATTTAGTCGTAGAGCCGATCATGAAGATCTCGATATCGCAGCAGGTGCGGCTGTACAATTGGCGACTCCATTTGTGAACCCGCCGCTTGGTATGATTGATAGAGACGGGATGATTCGAATGCGATTTCGTTTTAGCTTACTATTTTCGGCTTCGCCTTATTACGCATCTCCGCGCGGCGACAAATAGAGATATCTAATAGCCCGTAATATTTTTGCTCGAACATACATCGCACAATTTTTGATGAGTCATTAATACGCGAAGAGTTGCGTTCTTTAACTTGCAATGTGGGCAGCGCCAAAGAAATCGATAATAAAAAACGCCGAATATAATTAAAAAAATCTGAATGAATGCGAAAGCCCAAATCAGTTCTGGCAAAACGACCACGATAAAAATCACGACGCCGAGTGCTCCCACGAGCTCCAAAGAGATGACCTTCAAATTATTTCCGATTTTCATTTTCCAAGCATAGGACCATAGCTGCCGTATGGCAAAAAGGATTTTCGGCTGGACCATACTCCCCAAGACTGGACTTCACGAAACTGCGTTTCCCCTCTCGTATTTGCTAAAATGAAACTATGAAAAAGGCACTCGCACTTCTCGTCTTTCTATTCGCATCACATTCATACGCCGGCGTTATGGAGATGAGCTACACCTACGCGACCCGCTCGAGCTACATCGATGCGGACAACTTCCAAAAGTCGACTTCGCACACGGGCTCATTCGCATGGTACTTTCTCGAGATGTCGGCGCTTGAACTCAGCTATACAAAAGGCGACGGAGAAGTAAGTTATAAATCTCCGTCTTCAACTCCAATAAGGATTTTAACCGAACTTGAAATTTACGATGCGTCTCTCGTTTTTACTCTCGCTCAAAAAGATTGGATGTTTCAGCCTTACGTTAAAGGCGGAGCGGCTTGGGTCGACAAAAAAATCTACAAGGAAGACTCGATCCAAATTCAATTACAAAGTAAGACCGACAAGTCGGACGCAGTCCCTAGCTGGGGTGCGGGATTTCGTTTATTCATCACCCAGAACATCAGCTTCAAGGTGAGTTACGACCGTTGGCGCACAGGTAAATCGGGCAACTCTGACATCTGGGATGATGCTGTACGCGCCGGCCTATCGGTCATGTTCTAGTCTATGAAGACAATCCTGCAATTCGCACTTCTTGCTGCTGCACTCAGCACTCAGACCGGGTGTCTTCTCAGTTACCTCGTCGCAAATGGTACTGAACAGTTTAAAATCATGAATAAGCGCGAGCCAATTGAGAAAGCGCTGAATTCCCCGCAGGTCACAGAAGAAACGAAAAAAAAATTACGTTTGGCATTGAAAGTTCGCGAATTCACCGAAAAAGAACTCAGCTTCAAACCGACCCAGAATTATAAAACCTATGTCGATCTCAAACGCCCATACGTGACCTGGGTCCTCATTGTATCGCCTAAAAATGACGTTAAAGCGCACCTTTGGAAATACCCGATCATCGGGGCCCTCCCCTACCGCGGCTTTTTCTCGAAAGAAGAAACCGTTGAAGAAGAAAAGAAATTTCCGAAAAATAAGCATGATACTTTTATCCGCGGAGTGACTGCGTACAGCACACTTGGATGGTTCGATGACCCCCTTCTCTCGACGATGATTACCGGAGAGGACTCGGATCTAGTCAATTTAATAATTCACGAATCCGCTCACGCCACGTTGTTTATTAAAAGCCAGGCGGACTTCAATGAACGACTTGCTACATTCTTAGGAAACAAAGGAACAGAATTTTATTATTCCAAAACAGAAGGCCCAGACTCGCCGACTCTAAAGAAAATAAAGGGCGAAGATGAAGATGAAAAGATTTTTTCTGATTTTATTACTGAGGAAATCAAAAGTTTGAAGGAATGGTACACGATCCATCCGGATCTCGAAGGGCGCGATGAGCGCATCAAAGAAATCATGAAGCGGTTCGCCGCCGCGCTAAAACCGAAACTGAGAACCGATCGGTTCTCGCGCTTCGAAAAGGTCCAACTTAACAATGCCTACCTAGCATCTTTAAACACGTATGTTTACGACCTTTCCGATTTTGAAAAACTCTTTGAACAAGTAAAAGGCGATTTCTCGGCTTTTCTTAAAACTTGTAAGAGCCTCGAGCGCGAGAAGGATCCCTCGAAGAAGTTGAAAGAGCTTCTTCATTCGACGAACTGACGACGGTCAATGACGCCTTCCGAGTTTCCTTCTTAACCGCTTTCATAATTTGACCGTGAAGCTTTTCGAGATATTGATTATCTTTCAATAGTTTCTCAACCGGCGCGGTCGGGGTATTTAGCTCCACGCAGCGCCTGACTCGGCGCAAATTATCAAGAATAAGTTGATCAGAGATCGAGTGGCGCAAGAGTAAATCGCACTCTGCTTTTTCGGCTCGGCTCAAATCACCTTCGATATAATCTATCCAGTCTTCTAAACGCTTCATGCATCAGCCTCCAGCGCACGTTCTGTTTTGGGCATCCAACCATTCAAGAGGTTCGAATCTGAAAATGAATGTCTGAGTTTAATCAGAGCATGGCGATAATTTGCTTTTGCCGTATCATATGGGCAGTTCATCACGTCTGCGATTTCGGCAAAGCTCAAGTCGTCGAAGATGCGTAGGCTTAAAGCCATGCGTTGCTTGGTGGGCAACTTCGCAACTTCATTTTGAACTGCGCTTTTCAAATCCGCTTGAATCATGTCGCTCTCGCCAAGAGCTTCAACCGCAATTTGAACGTTTTCGATATCAACAGAATCCATGTGTTTACCTCGCAATTTATTCCGGGCCGTATTCAAAGTGATCTGAAAAATCCAGCTTTTGAATGACGCTCTCCCTTCGAAGGTATCGAGTTTTTGGTAGGCTTTGATGAAGCTCTCTTGAACTACATCTTCTGCGATATTGAAATCGCCCACCACTCTCAAAGCCAAACGAAGCAAACCCTTTTGATGTTTCAGCACTAGCTCTGAAAAAGCGTTCATGTCACCGGTCTTAACTCTATCGAGAACTGATTGATCGGCATCCATTGCTTTTCCCTCCCATATGACAGGCTCTAGGTCCTGTCCGGTTAATCATTCCTCTTTTTATTTAAAAAAAGAGACATGTAATCGTATAGAGCAACGAGCGGGCCAGCGTTTCAGTGGATTTCGAATGGCGGGGCGGTGCCTTAAAATTGAGCAGGCGCTGGCGACGATTGAGTGCCAGTGATGATTTGATCCTGTCTAAAAATATGACGGTGACTTTTTGGCTACGGTAAATTGCACATGTTTAAAGTGTGATACCGAAAACGAATAAAAATTTCCGGCGGCCGGCACCTTCATGTTTCAGCACATGAACATTACAAGATTTAGGCTTTTAAATATTTGTGGAGGCTGGTAGTTTGCGGCCGCATTTTTACTGCGCGGGCCGAATAGCGTTTAGAACACGCAGTTCTTCGGGCGTCGTCTCGCCCCTCAAGAGGCTCGCATAAACGTAGCCGTTCGGGAGTACCGCCGTCATTATTACCTTCGCCTTTATAAACCGCGTCTGTACGAAACGGCCGAGATTCACGTCGGCCGGGCTAAGTGAAAAACTGATATCATTTTTCGATCCTATAAGTTCGTATGTCGGGTGTGTATGAACAAGCTCGACATAACTTACGATTTTACCGGTGGGAAGCTTGTCATTTGCCTTATGAATACCAAAGGTAAAGCTATCCCCTTCGATACTCGAGTGTTCGAAGCTCGTAAATACCGGCGATTCTGAAAGCAATTGGCCGTCTTTGTCGAAAAAACGTACACGCCCGAATTCAGTCGCCCGTGAGTCGACGTCGCTATAGCGAATAAGCTCACGGTCGTCGTCATTCAACGGCAATACGATTTGCTCAACGCCTTCGGCAACATAGGTCGCATTGCCATGCTCATTCTTTGGCCAATGTTTAAATTCCCTTAGCTGGTAGGTTGTCTGTCCGAAACGTTCATAGAGATCTTCGAGCTCGAGTTGGATGCGGGCCAGTGCGCGAGACGGTATCTTTCGCCCTTTTATCCAAACTGTAGTAACGGCAGTCGCCTCACCCAGTAAGTGCCCAACCGCAGTCTGAAGTAAATTCGGGCGCCTTATATAGTACGGTTGCCCCTCGTCTGATGAAGTTAGAAATTCAGCACACGGGCTCAGCGCCTTAATACGCCAAGAAGCTTCAGCCACAGACAACTCCATCTGTAGAAGAATGATCAACAAAATGAATTTAGAGCACTTGATCAGCATGAATCCCCGATAACCAAACGTTAGAGCAAGCCAGAGGCCAATAGAAGGAGCGTTTTAAGCATGGAAACCATTCGGGAATCAATGAAATTTACAAGACACTAACAATTCTCGTTAGGAGATTACTTAAGTGAATATGACCTATTAGTTTTTGTTATCTGTTATTCGCCGACGCAAACGCGATTGCGGCCATCGTTTTTGGCTTTATATAGAGCTTTATCGGCTCGCTCGAAAGTATCGTTCCAGCCTTGGTCACCTTCGGCGATTGACGACAGACCGACAGAAACAGTGACGGGAATTTTTCCGTCTTTGTAATCAAAGCTATGATCTTGAATCGTCTTCCGAATACGCTCGGCGATCTCTTGAACTTGTTTGAATGGGCTGCCCAAGAAGAGAATGCAAAATTCTTCTCCACCGTAACGAGCGAAGAAGTCATTTCCACGAATTAGAGTATCGCGAATAACTCGAGAGAGTTCTTTTAGAACCACGTCACCGCCAGCATGCCCGTAGGTATCATTCGTTTTCTTAAAATAATCGATGTCGAAAACCATGATGCTGAGCGGAGCACCGAGAATGCGCGATTTATTGAACAACTCCACCGCTTGAGCATTAAGTGCGCCGCGATTGTTGATGCCCGTGAGTTGATCGGTCATGCCGCGACCGAAAGTTTGTGCAACCGAAACGGTCTCGATGTTTCCCTTTTCGAGGAATTTAAAAATGACATTGCCGGTTTTAATCTGATCATTGTTATCGAGACGATGCGGTTGCAAAGGAGAAATCACTTTTGCATTCACCACAGTTTTATTTGTCGATTCGAGATCGATGATTGAAACTTCTCCGGCCTTCAATACTAATTTCGCGTGAGACTTGCTTAAGCTCTTATCTTCGATTTGCACATTCGCGCTGACGGCGCGCCCGATAATGTAATCCGATTTGTCGATGGGCCACTGACGACCAACTTGATTTGCGGGGCCCACTAAAAGGATCAGGCATGGAGGCGCCTCGCCTGCCTGCGCGATTCGGACCTTAAAAGTATCGCTTTGAACGACACTCGTCTTGTCTAATGGGTGATCATCGTTGTCGTCATCGCCTGGTGCCATAATTCTTCCGTTGTTTAAATAGGTTATGTCGTTACAACGGGGTAAGCAAACCTTGGCGCGGCGTCAGGACTTCGGTCGCAAATATTCAGCTCTTGGTAGCGATGAATTCAAACACCGGCGGACATAAGAAATATTTGTCAGCGCTCTGTTCGACGGCGTCCACATCACTTAGCGCAGCGGCACATTCTTCAGACGTGAGGTAGCCCATTTGTTCTAGCTTTGGTCCGTAAGTGCGCCACCACGTCACCGGCCAAGAAATTGTACTGTCCATGCCTCCGCCGCGAGCCATCCGCACGTGAGTATCCAGATGCTTTAACTCAAACCCTGCCTCTCGGAGCATTTTCGGCAGGCGACCAGCGATATCAATATCGGCACCGGCTTTTTCAAATGAAATCACCGCCTGGGCTACCATTTTATCAATCGCTTTGGATCTTGGCGCCGAGGTAAAGGACTTCCAATTAAAGTATTCATGAATCACAAACCGCCCGCCTGGCTTTAAGGCCTTTGCAACTTCGGCGATTGCTTTTTCTGGGTTGCGCAACCAACACAGCACCCAACGTGTGTAAACTACGTCGAATTTTTGGGTTTTTAAAGTTGAAGTTAAATTTTCAGCATCAGCAATTTGCGATCGCACCTGGGGTATATTTCTAATTTTGGATTGATCGTTTAAATAATTTGTAAACCGTTCTGATTCATCAACTCCCAGAACTAAACCGGACTCGGTCGTCAAATTCGCGATCTCGAATGTCGTGTGTCCCGGACCGCATCCAAGATCCAAAACATGAGAACCCGGCATGATGCCCGCTCGCTTCCATGCGCTGACAGCCACATCCGACCAAATGCGATGCTGAATGCCAAGTCGCGACAGTTCGTCACTATCTGTACCTAAAATATATTCGTTTTCTTCGTTCGCCATTTTTGAATCCGCACCTACTTTGCAGGCTGAACTATTCCTAGGCGCAGTCGTCGAGGAATTCAATTTAAGTTTAATGAGTGCTCAAGCGACTTTTGAAAAACTCCGGCGTTGGAGTCGCAGTGCAACGCGAAAAGGAGAACGGCATTTACCGCAATGAGGGTGTCAGGACTTAGGTCTACAGACCCCGACTGGGCTCTGAAAGAAGAAGCAGAAAGGCTCCCACACCATAACTTTTATCTGCTTTAGTTGAAATCAGCAGCGTGTAATACCAATCCAGCGGAATCGGCATAGTCGGCCCCGATATGCCAACGACGGAAATTTCGCCGCCGCGCAACGGTTTTAGATAATTATTTAAAACTGAAGACCGCAACTGCGTTGCAAACGCTGCGTCTTCCTCCGGCACCAACTTTAACCTTAAGCTCTTATTAAGCGCGTATGCATAAAGTGCAGATGCGGAGCTTTCGAAACTGTTCGCTGGCGGATGAGTGGTTAATAGCACGCGAAGTCCGAATGATGGATCCACACGCTTCTTTAGATTTTCTAAAAGGTTAATGAGTGCGGCCTTAAATGCCTCGTAGTCTGGGTGGCTTGGAGACAGTTTTTCGATCATGTCGACAAGTGCGAGGGCCATCCATCCATTTCCGCGGGCCCAAAAAGACTTCATTGGTGAATAGAAGTCACCCGCTATAAAATAGGCGTGTTTATATAGCCCCACTTTTTTGTCCAAAAGAATATTATGGAAAAGCTTGAGTTGCCCGACCGAAAAGTCTTCGAGCTGCTCGTCATGCATCAGCCTAGCCAAATTGAAACCGTTTAAAATATACATCACCGACGAGTCTATCCAAACGCTCGACGGAACAAACCACGAAGTCGACGGCAACCAATTAGCAAACGAATGGCGTCTGCCGACGTGATCGAACGTTCCACTTTTATTTAACGGCTCTGTTTTAAAGTAGTACCGAGCCTTCTCGATAATGATTTGTATCTGCTCTTTTGCGTCCTTTTTTGCGTACGGGGCCCATGCAACTGCCGGGAGCGACATGGCTACCAAATCAGGCATCGTTATCTCGGGAATGCCTTCTTTTTTTAAGCCAGCAAAGTACTGATCAACGAAAGCGCATTGATCATTCACCAGACTATACTTTTCGCAAAACCGAATTGCCCCAAACAAGAATATAGCGGTCTCCCAATCGAAACTCCAATTTTTTGCAGGATGAAGAATGAGATAGTGCTTTAAAATTTGAGAGCCCATAACATCAGGCGCGATCACATTCAACTCCGCCTTGGCCGCCGGCAAAAAAACTGCGATATTCAAGAAATGAACTAAAAGGAATAGGCGTAGCGAATTTTTCATTTACCCCACTATGAAAAGGGTAATCCCATACTGGCACTTTGACAATTGCAACGACACGGAGGAAAACTTCTCGAATGAACATTTACATTTTAATCTTATTTTCGGCGTTTGCTTCAACCCTTGCTCAGGCGCAAATCTCGCTTCAAGGCCTGCCACCAAGTCGCTCAGCGCAAGAATCCGTCTCGAATCGCGACTTGGTGCGCGCACGATTTTTCGACTACTTCGCGAGTATTCCGCTCTCAACCCCGCCCATCCCTCCGAAGGTTAACATGGAGAATTTTTTGCCGTCGATGCTCGGACGAATAGCAAAAAGGCAAGATCTAGAAGCCGTCAGCCGCAATCTTCTGACACCTGATTTTCACCCCTGGAACACCGGCACCGAAATCGCCTTGCTTGGCAGCATATGTAAACGCATGGGAGATTACGACTTCGTCTTACAAGGTCTGATAAAAATGGCTTATTTAGATGAAGAAGCCGGCCGCACACTTCTTACTCCAGCTGCTCGCAACAAACTCCGACATGAATTGCTCTCAGAAACCGGCAACAAACATCACATTAAATTCACACTCGATAACTGCGTAAAGATTAAAATTCGAGACAGTGAAAATCATATTTTGATGATTGAGATTTCGCGCTATTTAACAAATCAACTCTTACTAGAGGAGTCGCGCGAAAATGGCCAGGAGAACGTGGCCTATGACAATGAGAAAAACGGATTTAATGCCTGGCTCATGAACCACCTTTCGCAATTTCTACGAACGGATTTTGACGAAGTGAACTCTCGCCCCTACCAGGGCTTCACACTAATCGCCTTGGCCAATCTCTACTCGTATGCTCGAGATCCAAAAATAAAATTAACGGCGCAGATGATTCTCGATTATCTCTCGGCGAAATCCGCCATCCAAAGTAATGGGCTGCGAAGATATATGCCGTTTCGAAGGCAAAAAGAATGGCGCGATACAGACGATCTGCTTCAGTATGACAACACTATGTACTGGTACACTTTTCATGCAGGAAATTACAAATATCTCGAACTTATCGATAACAATGCGACCAAACTCGACTTCGTAGGCTATGCTTACATGCCACTCATGGCAGCACTCGACAAATATGAAGTGCCCGAACTCATACTTGAACTTTTCACTCATCGCGATAGACCGATCTTTGATCGCATTAAGAGTAAGGACGTCGAAATTTACTTTTCTTCTCCCAATTTTTTATTGAGCTCAGGCGGACGACACCGCAGCGTTTTCGGATTCTTCACTGGTCAAAATGACTCGTGGGCAGTGTCGACTACTGTCATTCCAAATAATTATGGATTACATCGACACCAATTGTTTTCTATCGCGGGCAACCCGGATTGGAATAAAAAGAACAACACCTGTGTCGCGCCGAATTTTGCCTGCGGCGAGAATTTCTTGGCCCCGACCGATCTTCCCGTCAGTTGTGCCACCAAAGTCGGCGCTTGGACTTTTTTTGATACGGTCCATTGCCCACTTCAAACAAATTTCTATCTTGCGGCCTATTCGTTACCGACAAAAAAAGCCACTTATGCATTTTTTGAAGTCCGAGAAGGAAATATTTCTTTCGAAGAGTTTAAATCCCTCGTGCTCGCGAGAAATGCGAACGGTAGCTTTTCGCCTGGCGGCCTTAATACCTATGTCACAAGCGACAATAAGAGTGTGGAGTTTACTTTTAGCCCGAAAGATAAAAACACGTATCCTATTTCTAAATACAATGGAACTACGGTCAACACAGACACGAATACTTGGCCGCTCGGTAGCGGCAGCACAATTAACTCGTCTGGCGACGGACTTATTCGAGTCGAAAATGAATCGACCCGCACACGCCTTATTCTCGATGGGCGAGATTCACAAAATCCGAAGCGATATATAGAGGCCATGTAAAATTAGTGGACGACAATGTCGTCTTCGATACGATGATATCCACGCCACTCTTTCAAGCGCCCACGTGGTCTTTCACCGCTATCCGGATATTCAATGGCAACATAAGTTAACTTCGTTATACGGCCAAACGAGGCCGGATCTAGAGATGTAATCTCCGTCCAAGTGCCAGTATTAAAATATTCTTTGTCGTTAGCAAATTGCCGATATTGGTAAACATGGGTGTGACCAAAAATCACTGTATGGACTCGTTCGTCGCGCAAAATCCGCCGAGCCGAGTCGCTCAAGTCAGGAAAAATCGCGCTCTCAAAAAAGATTTTAAAAAGAGATTTAAATCCCCAACGGTTCCTTGGATCAGGCTGGAAAATACTTTTAATAAAATAGCCGAGCAAAAGAAAAAAACTCTTCACAGTAAATGCAGTTTGAAAAATAAATCCCCAGCGAACCATGGCACGGAAAGGACGAATTTTATCTACATGCGGATTGATTTGTTTTAACTTCAAAACGAATTCGACAAAGAAATAAGAACCAAACGGCAAATTGAGAATGGGCTCAGGCAAATCCTTTTTCAAAAAGAACTTGCGTGGATCCATGCGGTTTGCGGCTTCGTGCATGTTTCCGTGTTCGATGTGAACTCCATCAAAGAAGTACACGAGATTGCGATATTTAATTTCGTGATTGATCTGCTCATTCAAATAGGCGCGCACCGCCGGCCAGAGCATGCCTTGATCGTGATTACCGACGATAATTGTTACTTGATGATCAGGGAGCGCCGCAAACTCTTTCAAAGCTTTAAAAAAACCCTGATGTCCACGAACGATCCGTTTCATCTGGTCAACGGTGACCGTTTCGGTAATGACAGTTAGAAAGTGACCTTTGTAATCAGTTTGCAGAAAATTAAAGATATCGCCGTTTAAAATGAGTTCGATTTCGCAATCCGCATACTCGCCGCTCTGATAATAATGGAGAAATTCGGCAAATTTTTCGTCAAAATAAAATTCTTCGAGCAAATTGAGGCGACCGTCTTCGAGGATACGCCCCAACCCGAGATGAAGATCGCTACAGACTAATTTTAATTTCTTCTTCATGAGTTTGCTACGAAAACTATATTACGTGATTTGTGCTTGCCACAGTACATCGCCTCATCCGCCATGCGAATGATTTCACGATGAGTTTTAGCATGTTCTGGGAACGCCGCAAGGCCTACGCTGACAGTCATTCGCAAATGAACACCATCGATTAGGAAATCAGTACCAGCAATGATCTCACGGATGCGCTCAGCCGCTATACAGCCGCCTTCTGCACCGGTATCTGGCAGAACCATAACGAATTCATCGCCACCATATCGAAAAGCATAGTCGCTACGGCGCAACTGAGATTGAATCACCCGCGCGAGCTCGATGAGAACTTTCGAGCCGACCCAGTGTCCTTTGGTGTCGTTGATGGCTTTAAAGTGATCAATGTCCAAAAATAAAACTGTGAATTTTCCGTCGACACGCTGGCAACGATTGATTTCGCTCTCGAGAACATTCGCCATAAAGCGTTGGTTGTAAAGCCCAGTCAGATCGTCACAAAATGACTGGCTCTTAGCTGTCCAATATTCGAATGCGAACTGCAAGTGGAGCGCGATTTTGGCGCTTAACCAACTCATTTTTTGTAGCGTGCGTCCTTTTTGAAAGCGCGTCACATCCCAAATAAATAAATAACCGAGCGGTTTTTGATCTTTGCCGAGAATCGGGACGAGAATATCGGTGAGGCCACCAGACACGTGAACTTCAGGCCGAACCGGTTGGCCATGAAAAAACCAAATGCGTTTTAAAACCTCTGAGTCTTCTACTTTATTGACCGAATTAATGCGGACTTGGCGATAGAGACTTTGATCGGGCTCGGCTTTGGTGACTCCGTGAGCTTGATCCATGAGGCGGGCACATTCGTCGGCCCTCAACCAAATTACATTTTTTGCCTCGATATTTTCGGCCATCCAATTCAATACGCAACTTAAAACAACTTCGAGATCAAGTGTCTCAAATAACAGGTGGAGCTTTGAATCTCGGTACGGAAATTTATCTGCAAGTGAGTGGACGAAACGACTAATCACGTCCTACCTCTTATTCGGATCCTGGCCGCCGACTTCATTTTCAAGCATCGACAAGGCCAAGCGGAGGGCTTTTACAGTTCTTCGAAGCAATTCTTGTTTTTCGCCCATTCCCTTATGGAGCTCTTGGCTTTTTTGACGATAGTTTTCGAGTTCCATCTGAGCCTGGTCGAGACGACGCTTAAGATCGAGGAGCATCTCGTCTTTGCTGCGCACGACGGCCGTGCTCTCCATACGGACGAGCTCGAGACGGTTTTCAAGTTCCCGCTCACGAACACGAATCTTTTGGAGATTGCTCGTTAAACGCATTTCATATTCATCAATTTTATTTTTTAATTCTTT